>VGPT01000008.1 GCA_016882485.1 Cyanobacteria bacterium M_surface_10_m1_298 | reverse complement strand
CCTAGGCCTTGCTCCCAGCCGGGGTTTACCGAGCCAGCACCTCTCGATGCTGCTGGTGCGCTCTTACCGCACCTTTGCACCCTTGCCTGTGCCCAGAGGGCCATCGGCGGTGTGTTTCTGTGGCACTCTCCTCACGGTCACCCGCACTGGGCGTTACCCAGCAAGCCTGGCCATTGGGGAGCCCGGACTTTCCTCAACCGGTCCGTTCCTCCAGCCCGAGGGCCTGGGCGTCTCCCGATTGCGATCACCTCGCCTGCTTTCAACCCCCATAATGAACGGCTAGGGGGCTGTAGCTCAGCCGGATAGAGCGACGGTTTCCTAAACCGTAGGTCGTGGGTTCGAGTCCCGCCAGCCCCGTTGGCTGTTGGAGTTTCTCGCAGGGGTAGCGACCACTACCGGTAGTGGCGTGACGTTTGTTGCCACTGCAGCTAGCGTGTGACCAATCGCCACACCGTCATGGCACAGCTGCATGATCTCAGGCTGCGGCTGCTGGTGCAACAGGAGAGTGAGCGCATTGTCGACAGCCTTCCTGACGGCCTCGACCTCTCGGTGATCCAGGCCCGTTGCCTCTGCTGGTTGGCCCTTCTGGCCGAGGCCCATGAGGACAGCGCTAACGACGCCGTCGCCGAGGGTGACACCGATCAGGCCATGGCCTGGTTTGCCGATTCGATGCGCCTGCGGGATGTGATTCAGGTGGTGAGTTCGATCGAAATCCCCATTCCCGGCGCCAGTGATGATCCCGCCGGAGAAGAGGATTCTCTTGCGGCTTGACCCCCCTGAGCGCAATTCAGCTCAGTGCAGGTGTCATGATGGGAATCGTCATGTCAAGGGACTGCGGTGCCGGAAGAGCCCTGCCAATGCCCTGATTGCCAGCGGTTCTACCGGGAACACGACCGTTTGATTCGTGAGAACCCCACGCTGCGGCAGCAACAGGAGTTGAGCTGGGCCGCGCTGCAGTCGTTCCGCACCCTGGCGGGGCGGGTGCTCGAGGAGCTCCAGAAAACACAGAGTGATCACGAGTCACCCCAGGCGGCTGCGGCTGCTGCGGGTGGTTCCGCGGCCACCGAAAGCTCCGATCCAGATGCTGTGCAGCAGGCACTCAGCGACCTGGAAAACATCAATGCCCATCTGTTCTCGATTGAGGCGCTGATGGAGCGCATCTTCGATGTGCGGGTGCCGGAACCAGTGGAGCAGAAGTTCCGGGAACTGGCAGGCGAGCTGGCTCCTGATCCGCTCAATGCCGATCGCCTGCGCTTGAACCGCCTGCTGCATCAGACCCCGGATCTGCCGGATCGCTGAACCGCTCCCGCTGGATCAGCCGGGCGATCATCCGTTCTTCATCCGCCGCCACTTGCAGCCAGTGTGGCTGGCCTATCCACGCCAGCTCCTCTTGCAGTTGCTCGAGCAGCTCCTGATCGCGGGCGCCGATCCCGCCACTGAGGGCGATCAGATCCACGCCCCCCAGGCTCGCGGCCATGGCGGCGATGCCTGCCTTGAGGCGATGGATGAACACGGCCAGCGCCAGTTGGGCGCCGCCATGCCCCCTGGCCGCGGCTTGCCGCAGTTCGCGCCAATCGCTGCTCAAGCCTGAGAGGCCCAGCAGGCCGCTGGCATGGTTCAGCACCTGCTCCAGTTCTGCCGCGCTGAGGCCTTGGCGCAGTTGGTGCAGCAGCAGTCCGGGATCCACGGAGCCGCTGCGGCTGGCCATCACCAGCCCGTCCAGCGGTGTGAAGCCCATGGTGGTGTCGATGCTGCGGCCCCCAGAGATCGCCGCCAGGGAGCAGCCCGCCCCGAGGTGGCAGCTGATCAACCTCGGAGCGGTCGTGTGTCCTTGAGCGTGCCAGCTCTCAGTGGCCTGCTCAGCCACGTGCTGGTGGTTGATGCCATGGAAGCCGAAACGCCGCAGACCCTGCTGCCGCCAGGCTTCGGGCAGCGCATAGCTGTAGGCCTCGGGGGGGAGGCTGGCGTGGAAGGCGGTGTCGAAGCAGGCCCACTGGGTCAGCTGCGGGTGCTTGCCCAGAAACCAGTCGATGGCAGCCAGGGCCGGGGGATTGTGCAGCGGGGCCAGCTCGCCGAGGGCCTTGAGCTCGCCTAGGACCTCTGCAGTCAGAAGGGTGGGAGCCCTGAAGCGTTCGCCCCCATGCACTACCCGGTGCCCCACCTGCTCGATGCGGGGCCACCAGGGCTCCAGCTGGGGTCCCAGCCAGCTCTGCAGCAGGGCGGTGGGTCCGTCTGATCCGCAGCTTGCGCTGCCGCTCCAAAGGCTCCGGAGGCTGCTGGGCTCAAACAGGGCAGCCTTGAGGCTGGAGCTGCCCAGGTTGAGCACCAGGATGGCCATGGCTCATCAACTGTCGAGGTTGCAGCTGATGCTCACCGGGAAGGAATCGGCCTTCCAAATGCGGCTGGCGTAGTCGCGGATCGAGCGATCGGAGGAGAAGAAGCCGGTGCGGGCGCTATTGAGCAGTGACATCCGGTTCCAGGTCTTGCGATCGCCCCAGACGGCGCTCACCTGTTGCTGCACGCGCAAGTAGTCGTTGAAATCCGCCAACACGCAGAAGGGATCCCGGCCTGTGAGGTTCTCCAGCAGGGGCCGGAACAGATCACCATCTCCTCCGCTGAAATGCCCCTGCTCAACCAGCTTGAGCACCTGCTGGAGCTCGGGCATCTGCGGGATCAGCTCCCAGGGCCTGTAGCCCTCGGTGTGCAGATCGGCCACTTCCGTTTCGGTCATGCCGAACAGGAAGAAGTTCTCGGCCCCGACTTGTTCGCGGATTTCCACGTTGGCGCCATCGAGGGTGCCGATGGTGAGGGCGCCATTCATGGCGAACTTCATGTTGCCCGTGCCTGAAGCCTCTAGGCCGGCGGTGGAGATCTGCTCCGAGAGGTCGGAGGCGGGGTAGACCCGCTCCCCCAGCTTCACGTTGTAATCCGGCAGGAACACCACCCGCAGGCGGCCATCCATGTCGGGATCGGCATTCACCGTTTCGGCGATGCCATTGAGGAAGCGGATGATCAGCTTGGCCATGTAATAGCCGGGGGCTGCCTTGCCGCCAAAGATCACGGTGCGGGGGGCCATGTGATCGGCCTGCCCGTTCTTGATGCGCAGGTAATGGGCGATCACCTGCAGGGCATTGAGGTGCTGCCGCTTGTATTCGTGGATCCGCTTGACCTGAACATCGAACATCGAGGCCGGATCCACCAGCAGGCCGCTTTGGCGGTGGATGTAGTTGGCCAGGTTGCGCTTGCTGGCCAGCTTGGTCTGCTCCCAGCGCTCGAGGAAGCTGTTGTCGTCTTGGTATTGCTCCAGCTGACGCAGCTGATCCAGGTCGGCGACCCAGCCCTCTCCGATGCTGTCTTGCAGCAGCTGACGCAGGGCTGGGTTGGCGAGGGCCACCCAGCGCCGGGGGGTCACCCCGTTCGTCACGTTGGTGAATTTCTCCGGCCAGAGCTCGGCGAATTCCGGGAACAACTTGGTGCGCACCAACTCGCTATGCAGGGCCGCCACACCGTTCACGTGGTGTGAGGCCACCGTGGCCAGGTTGGCCATGCGCACGGCCTTGGTGCCTTCCTCATCAATGATCGAGAGCTTGCGCAGCAGGGCTTCGTTGCCCGGGTAGCGCAGCCGAACCATTTGCAGGAAGCGGCGATTGATCTCGTAGATCAGCTCCAGATGGCGCGGCAGCAGCGAGCCGAACAGGGGAAGGCCCCACTTCTCCAGGGCTTCCGGAAGCAGGGTGTGGTTGGTGTAGGCCACAGACCGGCAGGTGATGTCCCAGGCCTGATCCCACTCCAGGTGCTTGTCATCGATTAGCAGGCGCATCAGCTCGGCCACCGCGATCGCCGGGTGGGTGTCGTTGAGCTGCACCGCCCAGTGGTCGGGGAACTCATGCACGGGGATGCCGCGCTGATCGAGGCTGCGCAGCATGTCCTGCAGGGAGCAGCTCACGAAGAAGTGCTGCTGCTTTAGGCGCAGGCGGCGACCCTCGTCGGTGCCGTCGTTGGGATAGAGCACCTTGGAGAGGGTCTCGCTGCCCACCTTCTCCTCCACGGCTCCGTAGTAGTCGCCGATGTTGAAGGCGTAGAAGTCGAAGCTCTCGCTGGCATCGGCGCGCCAGAGCCGCAGCCGGTCGCAGGTGTTGACCCGGTAGCCCAGCACCGGCACGTCGTGGGGCACCCCGATGGCGTGTTCCTCAGGAATCCAGCGCACCCGGTAGTTGCCCCGTTCATCGCGGTAGCTCTCGGTGCGACCACCAAAACCCACAAAGCAGGCTTGATCGGGATGGGGAATCTCCCAGGGCCAGCCGCCCTTGAGCCACTTATCCGTGATCTCCACCTGCCAGCCGTCGCGGATCAGCTGGTCGAAGATCCCGAACTCGTAGCGGATGCCATAGCCGGTGGCCGGAATCTCCAGGCTGGCCAGCGACTCCATGAAGCAGGCCGCCAGGCGCCCCAGGCCACCATTGCCGAGGCCTGGCTCCTCCTCCACCTCGAGGATCTCTTCCAGGTGGTCGATGCCGAAGCGGCGCAGGGCCTCGGTGGCAGCCTCCTGGATGCCCAGCATCAACAGGTTGTTGCCCAGCTGGGGGCCGATCAGGAATTCGGCCGAGAGGTAAGCCACCACGCGGGTTGGGGTGGCGTTGATCGCTTCGATGCCCGCCAGATAGCGGGTCATCAGGCGATCCCGCACCGCGTGGCTGAGGGCCAGGTACAGGTCGTGTCGGCTGGCGGTTGGGGCGAGCTTGCCCAGCGTGTAGAAGAGGTGCTCGGCCATGCCGTCGAACACATCGTCAGCCGTGTGTCCGCTGCGATCGGGGTCGGCGTAGCAGCCCGGGGTGGGCAGTTGCAGACGACGGGGAATCGATTGGTCGGACATCAGGCGGCCTCGCTCCACTGCCAGTTGTTGATCTCGGGTGCATCCATGCCGTGCTGATGGGCGTAGGCGCGGTTGGCCAGGATCGCCTCCTTCATCTGCTCTTTGACATGGGCGGCGCGTGACCCTAAGCCGGGAACGCGGTCGATCACATCAATCACGAGATTGAAGCGGTCGATCTGGTTGTTCATCGCCAGCTCCAACGGGGTGTTGATGTTGCCTCGTTCCTTGTAACCACGGACGTGGAAGTTGGCATGGTTGCGCCGCCTGTAGGTCAACCGGTGGATCAACCAGGGGTACCCATGGAAGTTGAACAGCACCGGACGGTTAGTGGTGAACAGTGTGTCGAAATCCCGATCGCTGAGCCCATGGGGATGCTCTGTGGGTTGGGTGAGGGCGAACAGCTTCACCACATTCAGCACCCGGATCCGCAGGTTGGGGATCTCGCGGCGCAGGATCTGGACGGCGGCCAGGGTCTCCTTCGTGGGGATGTCACCGGCGCAGGCCATCACCACATCGGGTTCATCCGGTTCGTGGCCGACGTGATCGTTGCTGGCCCAGCTCCACAGGCCGATGCCCTTGGCCACATGCGCTCTGGCCTGCTCAAGGCTCAGATACTGCAGATGCTGTTGCTTGTCGCTGACGATGATGTTGCTGACATCTGGCTCGACCAGGGCTTCCTCGGCGACCGCGAGCAGGCAGTTGGCATCAGCCGGTAGGTAGACGCGCACCACATCCCCGCTCTTGTTGCCCGCCAGGTCGATGAAGCCTGGGTCTTGGTGGGTGAAGCCGTTGTGGTCCTGCCTCCAGACCGTGGAGGAGATCAGGCAGGTCCAGGGGCCGATCGAGGCTCTCCAGGGCGCGTGATGGCGGCAGCTCTCCAGCCACTTGGTGTGCTGGTTGAACATCGAGGCGATCACATGGGCAAAGGCCTCGTAGGTGTGAAAGAGGCCGTAGCGGCCGGTCAGCAGGTAGCCCTCGAGCATCCCCACCAGGGTGTGCTCGCTGAGCATTTCCACCACTCGACCGTCCCTGGAGAGCTCTCCTCCATCGGCGTCCTCAGGTCTGAGTTCCTCCATCCAGACCTTTTTGCTGCGCTCGTAAATGGCCTGCAGCCGGTTGGACGCGGTTTCATCCGGACCGAACACCCGCAGGTTGTCGGGGTTCTGGGCGATGGCATCCCGCAGCAGTTCCCCCAGGGGAGCGGTGTTCTCGTGCAGGGACTGCCCCGGGGCGGGCACCGGCACGGCATAGCGCTCCCGCTCCGGCAGGTTGAGCTGGCGCCGCAGCAAGCCTCCATTGGCGTGGGGATTGGATCCCATCCGCCGCGCCCCTTGCGGCGCCAGGGCCTGCAGGGCAGGGATCAGGCGGCCTTCGGCATCGAACAGCTCCTCAGGCCGGTAGCTGCGTAGCCACCGCTCCAGTTGCTGCAGCTGGGCGGGATCGCTCTTGGGATTGGGCAGCGGCACCTGGTGGGCCCGCCAGAATCCCTCGATCCGGTGCCCGTTCAACTCAGCCGGGCCGGTCCAACCCTTCGGGGAGCGCAGCACCAGCATCGGCCAGATCGGACGGCTGGCCGTGGCCGCACTGCCCTGGGAGCGGGCGTCGTGGCGGATGGTCTGGATCCGTCCGATGGCCGTGTCCATCGCTGCAGCCATCGCCTCGTGCATGGCCATCGGCTCGCTGCCCTCGACGAACAACGGATCCCAGCCGTAGCCCCGCAACAGGCTGCCCAGCTCCTCCCGGGGGATGCGGGCCAACAGGGTGGGGTTGGCGATCTTGTAGCCGTTGAGGTGCAGCACCGGCAGCACCGCCCCATCGCTCACCGGGTTGAGGAACTTGTTGATGTGCCAGCTGGTGGCCAGGGGGCCGGTTTCGGCCTCGCCATCCCCCACGCAGGCCAGGGCGATCAGATCCGGGTTGTCGAAAACGGCCCCGCAGGCGTGGGAGAGCACGTAGCCCAGTTCGCCGCCCTCGTGGATCGAGCCGGGGGTTTCCGGGGTGCAATGGCTGCCGATGTGGCCCGGGAAGGAGAACTGTTTGAAGAAGCGCCTGAGCCCTTCGCTGTCCTGGGATTTGTCGGGATAGACCTCGGAGTAGGTGCCATCGAGATAGGTGGGGCCCAGCACCCCCGGGGCTCCATGGCCCGGCCCCGACAGGTAGATCATCTCCAGGTCATCCCGGCGGATCACCCGATTGGCATGGGCCCAGATGAACGCCTGTCCCGGGCTGGATCCCCAGTGCCCCAGCAGCCGGTTCTTGATGTGCTCGGGCCGCAGCGGTTCCGCCAGCAGCGGGTTGTCCTGCAGGTAGATCATCCCCACCGCCAGGTAGTTGGCGGCTCGCCACCAGGCATCGAGCAGGGAGAGATCGGTGTCGGAACGGGCGCTAGCGGGCGCGGAGTTCATCGGCGCGGCAGGGGAGCGTTGCGCGGAACGTAGCCGTGATCACATTTGTTGGCGCCGTCGGGCGAGACTCTCGTTCGCAATTGCCCACGCCTGCCCATGCCCGATATCGGGGCTCATCAGCTGGAAGTGGCCGAAACCCTGATCGGGGTCGGTCGCTTTCTGGTGATTTTTGTGGCGGCTCGCCTGCTGGCGGAGCTGCTGGTGCGTCTGCAGCTCCCCACGATCCTGGGGGAACTGATCGCCGGTGTGATCATCGGAGCCTCGGGCCTGCACCTGATCGTGCCGCCGGAGACTCAGGCGGCCCTGAGTCAGGGCCTGCTGCAGCTGGTGGGCTCGCTGGCAGATGTGCCGCCGGATGTGGTCAGCCACCTCTATGCCGAGAGCTTCCCCTCCTTGCAGGCGGTGGCCACCCTTGGCCTGTTCGCCCTGCTCTTTCTCACCGGCCTCGAGAGCGACCTTGATGAACTGGTGGCGGTGGGGGCCCAGGCCACCACGGTGGCGGTGGCGGGCGTGGCTGTGCCCTTCGCCCTGGGCACCCTTGGCCTGATGGCGATCTTCCAGGTGGATGTCATCCCGGCGGTGTTTGCCGGTGCGGCGATGACCGCCACCAGCATCGGCATCACCGCCAGTGTGTTCGGTGAGCTGAAGATGCTCCGCTCACGAGAGGGTCAGATCGTGATCGGGGCCGCCGTTCTCGACGACATCCTCGGCATCGTGATCCTGGCGGTGGTGGTCAGCCTGGCCGGTGGCGGCAGCCTTGAGATCGGGCCGATCCTGAAGTTGGTGGCAGCAGCGGTGGTGTTCGTGGTGGCGGCCATTGGTCTGAGCCGCACGGCAGCGCCGGGGTTCGACTGGGTGATTGATCGCCTCAAGGCTCCTGGCGATGTGGTGGTGGCTTCTTTTGTAGTGCTAACCCTCTGCTGTTTCGCCGCCACAGCCATTGGATTGGAGGCGGCCCTGGGGGCCTTCGCTGCCGGATTGATCCTGAGCAAGTCCAATCACGCCCACCGCATTGAGGAGTCGGTGAAGCCGGTGGTGGCCCTGTTCGCCACGATCTTTTTTGTGCTGATCGGCACCAGCATGGATTTGTCGGTGCTCAACCCCTTCGATCCGGCCAACCGGGCTGGTCTGGTGATTGCCGGATTCCTGCTGGCCGTGGCCATCCTTGGCAAGGTGGTGGCCGGCTGGAGCTTTCTCTCGAAGCAGCCCACCAATCGCCTGGTGGTGGGCCTGGGGATGATGCCCCGCGGCGAGGTGGGTCTGATTTTCCTTGGCCTGGGCACCCAGGCCAAGCTGCTCAGCCCCGCCCTGGAGGCCGCCATCTTGTTGATGGTGATCGGCACCACCTTCCTGGCCCCGATCCTGCTCAGACTGGTGTTGGCCGGAAAGAGCGATGGACCCGACCTCGACCCCCTCGCCGAGATCCCCACTTGAGGGTTGGCAGTTCAGCTGGGCCGGCTGGCTCGACAACCGCCGAGGTGAATGGTGGCTGCTGGCCCAGTTGCTCCTGATCGCCGCCAACCTCGTTCCTCCCTGGCCTGCTCCAGGGAGTTGGGGCTATGCCTGGCCGCTGCCTCTGGCCCTCGCCGGGGCCCTGCTGTTTGCCTCTGGGCTGGCCCTGGCGGCCCAGGCCTTCTGGCGGTTGGGCGCCAGCCTGACGCCTCTGCCGGATCCCAAGCCTGGAGCGGCCCTGGTGACCCAGGGCGCCTATGGCCGTTGCCGCCACCCGCTGTATCAGGCGCTCCTGCTCGCTGAGCTCGGCGTGGCCCTGGCCCTCGGCAGCTTGTTCCACCTGGGGTTGTTGCTGGCCCTGGCAGCGGTGCTGGGGGGTAAGGCCCGCCGCGAGGAGCGCGGATTGCTGCTGCTTCATCCCGACTACGCCACCTATCGGAGCGCCGTGCCGGCGATTGTTCCTGGGCTGCCTTGGCTCGACTGGCGCCGTTGAACTAGAGCCCGCGCTCCTCTAGCTGCGTCGCCGCTCGCTCAAACACCTCAGGCCCGGCATCCCGCGCGCCAGCGGCCACCCCTAGATCGCGGCGCCAGTGGCGAGCGCCGCTGACTCCTTCCACCACCTGCACTAGATGGCGGGCGATCGCCCAGAGGCGGCCGCCACCGCTGCACCAGCGCTCGGCGTAAGGGATCAGGCCGCGCACCACCGTGGAGGCGCTGGCAATCGGCTGGCTGGCGTCGTGGAACAAGTCGCGATCCACCGTGGCCCAGCGCAGGGGATGGTCGTAGGCGGCGCGACCCACCATCACCCCATCCACCTGCTGCAGCTGTTCTTCGCAGCTGCTCAGATCCACCAGGCCGCCATTGAGTTCGATCGTGAGCTGGGGCCGCTCGCGCTTGAGCTGATGCACTAGCTCGTAGCGCAGCGGTGGGATGGTGCGGTTCTGCTTGGGATCGAGGCCCTCGAGCCAGGCTTTGCGGGCATGCACGCTGAAGCGCTGGGCGCCGGCCGCGGCCACCGTGTCTACGAAGGCCAGTAGTTCCTCGTAGGAATCGCGCTCATCGATGCCGATGCGGTGTTTCACCGTGACCGGCAGCGCTGAGGCCGCGGCCATCGCCCTGATGCAGCGGGCCACGTGGTCGGGCTCGGCCATCAGGCAGGCCCCGAAGCGCCCCTTCTGCACCTTCTCGCTGGGACAGCCCACGTTGAGGTTGATCTCGTCGTAGCCGCGATCGGATGCGATGCGCGCTGCTTCGGCCAGCAGCTGCGGGTCGTCGCCACCCACCTGCAGGGCGATCGGGTGTTCGATCGGCTCGAAATCGATCAGCCGCTCGCGCCGCTCGCTGTAGTGCAGCGCCTGGGCCACCACCATCTCGGTGTAGAGCAGGCTGCGCCGGGTGATCTGCCGCATCAGCACCCGGAAGTGCCGATCCGTGTAGTCCATCATCGGGGCCACACTGAAGCGGTAGGCCCCGTTCAGCAGCGAATCGGGCATCCCCCCATGCTCGCCTTTCACCCTGATGGTTCCCTCCCCTGAGCACTGGTCGCTGGTGGTGGCGGGGGGTGGGCCAGCCGGTTTCATGGCGGCGATTGCGGCGGCGGAGGCTGGTCTGCAGCGGGTTTTGCTGCTGGAGAGCACGCCTGAGCCCCTGGGCAAGGTGCTGATCAGTGGCGGCGGTCGCTGCAACGTGACCCACGCCTGCTGGGACCCCCGGGAGTTGGTGGGCTACTACCCCCGCGGCAGCAAAGCCCTGCGCGGGCCCTTCAGCCGTTTTGCTGCCGGTGATGCCGTCGCCTGGTTCGATGAGCACGGCCTGGCGTTGGTGGAGGAGGCCGATGGGCGGATGTTCCCCCAGGCCAACCGCTCCACGGCGGTGATTCAGTGCCTGCGCCAGGCGGCCCAGCGCTCCGGTGTGGTGCTGCGCACTAGTGAGGCCCTGCAGGCTGCGGCGCAGGCTCCCGGCGGCGGGTTCGCCCTGCAATTGCGCTCGGGGGGCGACCTGCGGGCGGATCGGCTGGTGCTGGCCACCGGCAGCCATCCCAGCGGCCGCCGCCTCGCCCAGAGCCTGGGCCATGGCCTGGTGCCGCCGGTGCCCTCGCTGTTCACGCTGGCGTTCAAACCCAATCCGCTGGTGGCGTTGGCGGGGGTGGTGATGGATCCAGTGGATCTGGAGCTGGAGCTTGATCTGGATCAGGGCGCTGGTCCGCCGCCGCCGGGCATGGCCCATCGCTTCCGTCAGTCGGGGCCGCTGCTGATCACCCACTGGGGCCTGAGCGGCCCCGCCACCCTGCGGCTCACGGCCTTTGCGGCACGGGCGCTGCACCACTGCGGCTACCGGGGCACCATTCGGGTGGATTGGAGTGGCGGTCGTAGCCAGCCCCAGCTGGAGCAGCTGTTCGCCGAGTGTCGCCGCGATCAGGCCAAGCGCCAGCTCAACAATGCCCGCCCCTGGCCGGCGCTGAGCCGGCGCCTCTGGCAGCACCTGCTCGATCAACAGGGGGTGGAAGCGGAGCGCCGCTGGGCGGATCTGGGCAAGCGCCAGCAGCAGGGGCTGATCGAGAGCCTGCGGCGCAGCAGCTACGCCGTGGCCGGCCGCGGCCCCTTTGGCGAGGAGTTTGTGACCGCTGGCGGCGTGCCGCTGGGGGAGGTGAACCTGGCCACCATGGAGAGCCGCCTCACCCCCGGGCTTTATCTGGCCGGTGAGCTGCTCGATGTGGATGGCATCACTGGTGGCTTCAACTTCCAGCACTGCTGGAGCTCCGGCTGGCTGGCAGGGCAGGCGATCGCTTTAAACTAGTTTGTGAACCAGGTTGATCGAGGCGTGGAGAGTTCCATCGGCGCTTTTGAGGCCAAGGCCCAGCTCTCTCGGTTGCTGCGGGCTGTGGAGCAGGGCGAACAGTTCACGATCACGGTGCGGGGCAGGCCTGTGGCTGATCTGGTCCCCCATCGCAGCCCATCCAGCGAGGGCGTGGCCGCAGCCATTGAGGCGCTCCAGGCTTTTCCGCGGATCAAGGGCGTGATGGACGTTGATGTCACCAGCTTTGTGGCGGAGGGGCGCCGTTGACTCTGGTGATCGATGCCTCCATGGCCCTCGCCTGGGTCTTTGAGCGTGAACAAGCCGCCGATGCGCAGCGAGCGAACCAGCTCTTGGCTTGCTGTGGCCAGCAGCCCTGGTGGGTGCCGGGGCTCTGGCACCTTGAAGTGGCCAACGCCTTATTGGTGGCTGAACGGCGTGGTGTGATCGCTCAAGACGCCAGCGATCTCTTCCTGGTTCGGCTGGGCAGCTTGCCGATCTGCACGGACGTTGATGCGGGGCCTGAGCAGCAACCCAGGTTGATCGCGCTGGCCCGCGCCCATGGCCTCTCCAGCTATGACGCCACTTATCTCGATCTCGCCCATCGCCTCGGCGCCGCGCTGGCCAGCTTTGATCGCAAGCTGAATCAGGCCGCCGTTGCGATGGGCGTGCCCCTCACTTGATCTGATCGAAGATCGAGAACATCGGCAGATACATCGCCAGCAGGATCGAGCCCACGATCCCTCCCACAATCACGATCATCGCCGGCTCCAGCATCGAGGTGAGAGCTTTCACCGCCGCTTCCACCTCGTCTTCGTAGAAGTCGGCCACCTTCGAGAGCATCTGGTCCATCTGGCCTGTTTCCTCACCGATGGCCAGCATGCTCAAGGCCAGCTCCGGGAACACCTGCTTGCGGCCCAGGGCCACGCTCAGGGGAATCCCCTCCTGCACCTCGCGCCGTGAGTTGACGATGGCATCGGCGATCACCGCATTGCCGGCCGTTTCCTGCACGATCTCAAGCGACAGCAGGATCGGCACACCGGCGCGGGTGAGGGAGCTGAAGGTGCGGCAGAACTTGGCGGTGGCGGTTTTCTGGATCAGATCGCCGAACAGGGGCAGCTTGAGCAGAACCCCATCCACCCGCCTGCGCCCCTCGGCCGTGGCGTAGTAGCGGCTGAACAGCCAGACCCCCACGGCGATGGCCAAGGCCAGCAGCACGGAAAACGAGGAGCGCAGCAGTTTGCTCAGGTCCACCATCATTTGGGTGAACAGCGGCAGCTCGGCGCCCAGGTCTTCGAAGATCCCGGCGAAGGTGGGGATCAGGAAGATCGTCATCCCCAGGAACACCAGCACCGCGATGGCCAAGACCGCCACCGGGTAACCCATCGCCCCTTTGATCTGGTTCTGGAGCCGGGCATTGCCCTCCAGCAACTTGGCGAGGCGCCGCAGGCTTTCATCCAGCACGCCCCCGGCCTCGCCCGCTTCCACCATGGCGATGGTGAGCTTGTCGAACACCTGGGGCCAGCGCCGCAGGGCCGCCCCCAGGCTGCCGCCCTGGTTCACGTCGCTGCCGACGGCCGTGAGGGCCCGCTTGAACAGCGGCATGCGCTGCTGCCGGGCCATCAGATCGAGGCTGCGCACGATCGGCACCCCCGCATCCACCAGGGCCGCCAGCTTGTTGGCGAACAGGGCTTTCTCGCGGATGCCTGGTTTGGCTTCCAGCAGGGCGGAGAGATCGCTGCTCAGCACCGATCGGGCGGGGCTGGTGCCCTCGCTGGCCTCCAGGGCTGCCGGCACGATCCCGCGCTTGCGCAGGTCCCTGCGGGCAGCGGTGACATCGCTGGCCTGGAGCTTGAGCTGCCGGCTCTGGCCCGATCGGGTGGTGTAGGTGGCCGTGAAGGTGGGCATGGCGTCAGCTGCTGGCCTGACCCTCCAGCAGGCGCTGCAGCTCCTCCGGTTTGCTGGCCTTGGCGAGCGCTTCGTCGCGGCTGACCGCACCAGTGAGCACCAGGTTGGCCAGGGCCCGCTCCAGGGTTTGCATCCCCTGCTGCCCGCCGGTTTGGATCTGGGAATAGAGCTGGGCCGTTTTGCCCTCTCGGATCAGGTTGGCGATGGCGGGGGTGTTGATCAGGATTTCCTGGGCCATCACCCGACCGAACTGACCGGGTTTGGGGTTGAGCCGCTTGCAGAGGGTCTGGGAGAACACCCCCACCAGGGAACTGCTCAGCTGCACGCGGATCTGGGTTTGCTGATCGCCGGGGAAGACATCCACCATGCGATCAACGGTTTGGGCGGCGGAGCTGGTGTGCAGGGTGCCGAACACCAGGTGCCCCGTTTCCGCCGCGGTGATCGCCAGCTGGATCGTTTCCAGATCGCGCATCTCCCCCACCAGGATCACGTCGGGGTCTTCCCGCAGAGCCGCCCGCAGGGCTGCGGCAAAGCTGCGGGTGTCTTCCCCCAACTGGCGCTGGTGAATCACGCTGCGCTCGTTCCGGTAAGTGAATTCGATCGGGTCTTCGATCGTGAGGATGTGCTCCGCTCGGTGGCGGTTGATGTGATCGAGCAGGGCCGCCAGGGTGGTGGTCTTGCCGGAGCCCGTCGGGCCAGTGACCAGGATCAGGCCCCTGGGCCGGCGGCTGGTTTCCTCCACCACCGGCGGGAGTTCCAGGCTTTCCAGGCTGGGGATGCTGCTGCCAAGGGCGCGCAGGCAGGCGGCATAGCTGCCCCGCTGCCGGTAGACATTGACACGAAAGCGTGAAATTCCCTTCAGCCCATAGGCGCAGTCGAGCTCCCAGGTCTGCTCCAGCTGCTTGCGTTGGGCGTTGTTGATCAGCGAGAAGATCAGACGGTTGCAGAGGTCTTCGCTGAGCCGCTCCTCCCGCATGGGCTTGAGGGCGCCGCTGAAGCGGCCATAGGGGGGCTGTCCTGCCGCCAGGTGCAGATCGCTGCCGCCCTGCTGCACCAGCTCTTCCATCAGCTGCTCGATCTGGAGCTCCATCGATGGCGTGCTGCTGATCCCTGCCCGCAGTCTGTGAACGGCGCTGGGCCCTGGCAATGCCGCCCCTACTGGATCCCCCTGGGCGTGAGGCAGTAGGGACACTCGAGCCACTCATCGCGCATCCCTGCTCCGCAGCCGCTGCAGGTGATGGTGTGCAGGGCCTTGGCGCGGCGCTCCGACTCCAGGCTGGAGTCGGTGAGGATCATCCGCTCGATTTCCTCCAGGGTGGTGTGGCCCTGCCGCACCAGATCCAGCCCATAGCCCAGCAGGGTTTTCATGCCCGCCTCCACCGCCAGCTTGCGCAGGCGATCGGTGCTCGCCTCCTGGGCGATGGCGGAGGCCAGGGTTTCATTGATCCGAAGCACCTCGTACACGCCAACCCGGCCGCTGTAGCCGAGGCCCTGGCAGGTGGGGCAGGGCTCGCTTGCAGGATCGAGATGCCGGTTGGCCTTGTAGAAGGTCACCGACTGTTCGTTGCTCGCAAACAGGCCGAAGCGCCCCAGGTCTTGTTCACTCGGGTGATAGGCCTGACGGCAGTCCGGGCAGACCCGCCGCACCAGCCGCTGGGAGACGATTCCGATCAGGGAGGCGCTCACCATGAATGGCTCCACCCCCATCTCTGAGAGGCGCGCAATGGCGCTGGGGGCGTCGTTGCAGTGCAGGGTGGTGAGCACCAGGTGTCCGGTGAGGGCGGCTTCGATGGCCGTTTTGGCGGTTTCCCGGTCGCGGGTTTCCCCCACGAGCAGCACATCCGGGTCCTGACGCATGAAGGCCCGCAGGGCCAGGGCGAAGTCGTATCCCTTCTCCCGGTTCACCTGGGTCTGGGAGATCCCCTTGAGGGTGTATTCGATCGGATCCTCCACCGTGGAGATGTTCACCCCGGGGTCATTGCGTTCCGCCAGCAGTGAATAGAGGGTGGTGCTCTTGCCGGAGCCGGTGGGGCCCGTCACCAGCAACATGCCGAAGGGCTTGCTGCCCATCTCCCGAACGCTGGCCAGGGCACTCGGTTCGCTGATCAACTTGTCGAGCCCGAGATGGGTGGCGCCGCTATCCAGCAGGCGCATGCACACCTTCTCGCCGTAGCGGGTGGGCAAGGTGCTGACCCGCAGGTCAAACAGTCGGCCCTGGAAACGCCGGCGGATCCGGCCGTCCTGAGGCAACCGCCGTTCGGCGATGTCCAGGTCCGCCATGATTTTCAGGCGGGAAGTCACGGCTGGCGTGAGCTTCTTGGGCAACTTGTCGAGCGACTCCAGCACCCCGTCCTGCCGCAGCCGAATCAGCAGGCCGTCTTCCTGCGGTTCGATGTGGATGTCACTGGCGCTGCGCTGCAGGGCCTGCACCAGGATTCGGTCCACCAGGCTCACGATCGGTGAGGCATTGGAGGCCTGCAGGCTCGCCTCCACATCGAGCTCACCGATGCCATCCTCCGGGCCGGCTTCTTCAGTGCTCTCGAGCTCGAGGTCATCCACCAAGGAACGCCGGGCCGGTTCCGGCACGCTGCGTTTCGGCGGTGAAGGAACCGGCGTTGGTGGTTGAACTGGTGGTGGCGCTTGGGGTGATGCCTGCTGCAGGGTGGCTTCGATGTCGCTGCCTAGGGCCAGCCGCAGCGCAATGGGTGCTGTGCCGCCGGTGTGCAGATCCAGCACCCGTTGCCGTTGTTCAGGTCCCCAATGGCTGGGCACCGCCATCACCAGAGCTTGATCGGTTCGGGCGACGGGCAGACAGCCCAGATCCAGGCAGAGGGCCTGGCTGAAGGCCGGGCTCCAGCTCCAGCGCTGCTCACCGGCCGCGGCCAGCTCTTCGCGCGAGAGAACCGCTTCCCCCAGCAGTAGTTCCACCTCCAGTCGCTGCTGCGCCGGGGTGGTCGCTTCGGCGACGGGACGGACCTGCGGTCGACTGGGGCTGAGGGTCATCGTCAGCTCCGCTGGGGAGGTGCGGGCTTCCGCCGCTTGTGGGGGGGCGCCCCTTCACATCAACATGTCTAGATCAGATCTCCGGTTCGGTCAGCATGAGCGGTGACGCGACTCCGTTTCCCCAGGACGCCTCTGAGGCTGCAGCGGCAGTTGACACCAGCGTTTCTCCCGAAGCCTCCAGTGAGGACACGGGTGCCGTGGATGGTGACCCCTCGGTCGAGGATGCAGCGGCTCCCAGTGCCGATCCCGAGCAGCGTGTGCGCGACCTCGAGGCGGAGCTGGCGGCCCTGAAGGCCGAGCACGAGACGGTGCGCAGCCAGTACATGCGCATTGCCGCCGACTTCGACAACTTCCGCAAGCGCCAGAGCCGTGATCAGGAAGATCAGCGGGCGCTGATCGCCTGCAACACCCTCAGCGAGATCCTGCCGGTGGTGGATAACTTCGAGCGGGCGCGCCAGCAGCTCGAACCCCAGGCGGAGGAGGCCCAGGCCATTCACCGCAGCTACCAGGGCCTCTACAAGCAGCTGGTGGATGTGTTCAAGCAGCTCGGTGTCTCGCCGATGCGGGTTGAAGGGGAGCCCTTTGATCCCAACCTGCATGAGGCGGTGCTGCGGGAGCCCAGCGAAGAGCACGTCGAAGATGTGGTGATTGCAGAGCTGCAGCGCGGCTATCACCTCAATGGCCGAGTGCTGCGTCATGCCCTGGTGAAGGTCTCAATGGGGCCTGGCCCCAGCGGTCAGGAGGCTCCCCCCAGTTCCCCTGACGCGGGCTGAGCATGGCCGATTACTACGACCTTCTTGGGGTCAGCCGGGATGCTGATGCCGACACGCTCAAGCGCTCCTACCGGCGCTTGGCCCGGCAGTACCACCCGGATATCAACAAGGAACCCGGCGCGGAAGACAAGTTCAAGGAGATCGGCCGCGCCTATGAGGTGCTGAGCGATCCCCAGACCCGCGCCCGCTACGACCAGTTCGGCGAGGCCGGGCTCGGCGGCGGCGCCGGTATGCCCGACATGGGCGACATGGGTGGCTTTGCTGACCTGTTTGAGACCTTCTTCAGCGGCTTCGGCGGCGGCATGGGCGGCCCCGGAGCCTCGGCGGGAGCTCGGCGGCGTGGGCCCAGACAGGGCGATGACCTGCGCTTCGATCTCACCATCAGCTTCAGCGAAGCGGTTTTCGGCA
Source organism: Cyanobacteria bacterium M_surface_10_m1_298 (assembly GCA_016882485.1). Taxonomy (GTDB): domain Bacteria; phylum Cyanobacteriota; class Cyanobacteriia; order PCC-6307; family Cyanobiaceae; genus Vulcanococcus. The sequence goes on along the minus strand of VGPT01000008.1, from coordinate 31,568 downwards.
AGGAGAAGGAAATCCAGATCCGCCATCTGGAAACCTGCAGCAGCTGCAGTGGCTCAGGCGCCAAGAGCGGCAGTGGTCCCACCAGCTGCGGCACCTGCGGCGGGGCCGGCCAGGTGCGCCGTGCCACGCGCACCCCGTTTGGCAGCTTCACCCAGGTGGCGGCTTGTCCCACCTGCGAGGGCACGGGTCAGGTCATCGCCGATCCCTGCAACGCCTGCGGCGGTCAGGGCCTTCAGCAGGTGCGCAAGAAACTGCGCATCAACATTCCTGCTGGCGTTGACACCGGCACCCGCCTGCGGGTGGCCAATGAGGGCAATGCCGGACAGCGCGGTGGACCGGCCGGTGATCTCTATGTGTTCCTCACGGTGCAGTCGCACCCGCAGCTGCGGCGCGATGGCATCAACATTCACTCCGAGGTGACGGTCAATTACCTCCAGGCGATCCTGGGCGACACGATCGAGGTGGAGACCGTCGACGGGCCTGAGCAGCTGGAGATCCCCGCCGGCACCCAGCCCGGTGCGGTGCTCACCCTCAGTGGCAAAGGGGTACCCAAACTCGGGAACCCTGTGGCGCGGGGCAATCACCTGATTGCGATCAAGGTGCAGCTCCCCACCAAGCTCAACCGAGAGGAGCGCGAGCTGCTGGAGCAGCTGGCCGGCCATCACACCGCCAAGGGGCATCAGCATCCCCACAAGAGCGGGTTGTTCGGTGGCTTGTTTGGCTGATGGTTCGATGAGCGGCGTCGTTGCGGAAGAGCTCGACCTGCGCGGGACCCCCTGCCCGCTCAACTTCATCCGCAGCAAGCTGGCCCTGGAAAAGCTGGAGCCAGGAGCCTGGCTTCAGGTGGACCTCGATTCCGGAGAGCCTGAGGAGATGGTGGCCCGTGGCTTGCGCGAAGCCGGGCATCGGGTGGAGCTGGAACCGTTGGCAGTGGGAGTGGTGCGTCTGCTGATCCGCAACGGTGGCTGAAGCCCTGGTCATGGCCCTCGAGGCCAACTTCTGCCGGGTGCAGCTCGATCAGCCTGGTCCGGGTGGTGTGGAGCAACTGCTCTGCGTGCGCCGCACCCGGCTGGGTAAAACAGGGCAGCAGATCTGCGTGGGCGACCGTGTTCGCGTGGAGGGGATTGACTGGCCCGAAGGCCGCGGCGCCGTGGCCGCACTTGAACCGCGCAGCAGTTTGCTGGAGCGGCCGGCCGTGGCGAACTGCAGTCGCGTGGTGGTGGCGGTGGCCCTGGAGCAACCCCAGCTCGATCCCTTGCAGCTCACCCGCTTCCTGCTGACGGCTGAGCGCACGGGAGTGGCCGTTGATGTGGTGCTCACCAAGGCCGATCTACTCCCGGTCGCTGAGCAGGAACGCTGGCGTGATCGCCTGATCGCCTGGGGGTACCCGACGCATCTGGTGTCCTCCCGCAGCGGTGCCGGGGTGGAGGCGTTGCGCCACCACCTCACGCAGCCTGGGATTGCCGTGCTGTGTGGCCCCTCAGGGGTGGGGAAAAGCAGTCTGCTCAATGCGTTGGTGCCGGAGCTGGCTCTTCGGGTGAGTGCCGTGTCGGGCCGCCTGCAGCGGGGCCGCCACACCACGCGGCATGTGGAGTTGTTTCCCCTGGCGCCTGGAGCCCTGCTCGCCGATTCACCCGGGTTCAACCGTCCTGATTTGCCGGCGGATCCGGTTGCTTTGGCAGCCCTGTTCCCGGAGATTCGCGCGCGACTTTCAGAGGCCAGCTGTCGTTTCAAGAATTGCCTGCATCAGGGGGACCCCGGCTGTGCCGTGGGCGCCGAATGGGACCGTCATCCGCTCTATCTGAACTGCCTCGACGCTGCGCTCAAGTCCGCAGCTCGAGAGCCGAAGCCGCAGACGGCGGGTCTTAAGCAGCGGGGCAGTCGGCAGGAGCCGCTCCTCGATCAGCGCCTCAGGAGTGAATCGCGCCGCCGCCGCCGCCAGAGCGATCCGGATGAGCCTTAGCCCAAACCTGGCAGGTTGAGGTTGAGGCCCCCGGTGAGTTCCTCCATCCGCTCCTTCATGGTGCCGGTGGACTTCTCGTAGGCCGCCCGCAGGGCTTCCAGGGTGGCGGCTTCGGCGCTGGGGGCACCTTCCGCCAGCAGGACCGGATCCAGTCGCACCTTCAATGGTTGCTGGTTGCCCGAAAGCCAAACGCTGGCGCGCCCGCAGCTGCTCTGGCCCTCGATCTCCATCGCGTCCAGTTCCTCCTGGAGCTTGGCGGCATCCTGTTGGATCTGCTGGGCCTTCTTGAAGGCCTCGGTGAGCTGGCCGAAGTTGGGGAGACCGAAACCGGCCATGCCTGCACTGCTGTGGTGGGCGCAGGCTACGCCGCCAGGGCGATCTCTTCGAAGCGACCGAGCCGCTTCACCTCGGTGTGCAGGGCAATGGCGTGGGCGCTAAGCACCTGCTGCTGCACCTGGGCGATCAATTGGTCAATGTCGCTGGCGAGGGCCTGACCGGTGTTGACGATGAAGTTGGCGTGGATCGGGGAGACCTGGGCGCCACCGAGGCTGAGGCCCTTCAGGCCGAGCCCCTCAATCAGCTGACCGGCTTTCTGGGGTTCGGGGTTGCGGAACACGCTGCCGCAGCTGGGTTGCTGGTAGGGCTGGCTGCTGGTGCGGCTGTGCAGGTTGGCGCTGGTGCGCTGGCTGACAGTGGCGGGATCATGGCCAGCGGAGAGGCGGAAGCGAGCCGAGAGCACCACCAGGGGCTCCAGTTGCAGGCGGCTGTGGCGGTAGTCGAAGTCCAGCTCCGCGGCGCTCAGGGTCAGCCTGCGACCTGGATCTTGGGGATCCAGCACGGTGATGCTCTCGAGAACCTCGGCGGTGCAGCCCCCTTGGGCGCCCGCATTCATCACGGCGGCTCCGCCCACCGTGCCGGGGATTCCCACGGCCCATTCCAGCCCCGAGAGACCGGCCCGGGCGGCTCGGCGCGCCAGGGTCGGAATCGGTTCGCCCGCCTGGGCCTCAATCACGCCGCTGCCGGCATCGAGTTGGGCGCCTTGCAGGCGCCGGTTGCAGAGGGTGAGTCCCTCCAGACCGTGGTCGCTCACCAACAGGTTGGAGCCCGCGCCGATCACCCGGCTGACCAGCCCCTCGGCCTGGGCCCAGAGCAGCAGCTGGGTGAACTCTTCGGCCCGTTCTGGCTCGGCAAACCATTGGGCAGGTCCACCCACCTTCCAGGTGGTGTAGTCCGCCAACCCCACGGCCCGGCGCAGTCCCAGGGGGTGGGTGGTGCTCATGGCGCTAGGCGGCCAGGGGGAGGGTGGCGCTGGGGTCGTGCCGTTCCTGAAGCCGGCTCCAGAGGCTGTTCACATCACCTGCACCCATGGCGAGCACCAGATCGCCGGGCTGGCTGTGCAGGGCCACTGCATCGGCCAGGGCCTCCAGGTCGGGGCTGGCCGCTACGGGAAGACCAGGGGCCCGCTGCTGGATGGCCGCCGCCAGGCTTTCGCTGGAGATACCGGGGATCGGGGCTTCACCGGCGGCATAGAGGGGAGCTAGCAGCACGGCGTCGGCCTGACTGAGGGCTTCGGCGAAGGCATCGAGGAATTCGGCGGTGCGGCTGTAGCGATGCGGCTGGAACACCGCCAGCAGGCGCTGGGGTGCCTCAGGCAGTGGACTGCGACCACTGCTGACCATCAGGCGCGCCATCGCCAGGGTGGCGCTGACCTCGCTGGGGTGATGGGCGTAGTCATCCACCACCTGGCGCTCATGCCAGGTGCCGCGGTAGTCGAAGCGACGCCCGGGGGCCTGCAGCCCTTCCACCGCTTGGCGCAGTTCCGCGAACGACACGCCATGCAGCCGGCAGGCCGCCATCGCCGCAGCGGCATTGCTGAGGTTGTGGAGGCCCGGGAGGGGCAGGGTGAACTGGCCGACCGCTTCACCGTTTTCGTAGAACGTGGCCACGGTGCTGTCGCCGTTGAGCTCTTCGGCGATGGCGGCGAAGTCAACGCCGTTCGGATCGTGGATCGACCACCAGTACTTGGCGTCGAAGTGTTCCTTGAGTACGGGGCAGTCACGGTTGGCGAGCAGCTGCTGGCTGGCCTTGGCAAAACGCTGCAGGGTGGTGATCAGGGAGGCGAGGTCGCTGTAGTGATCGGTGTGGTCCAGCTCCAGATTGGTGATCACCCCCAGCCAGGACTGGAATTTGACCAGCGATCCGTCGGATTCATCCGCCTCGGCTACCAGTAGGGCTCCGGCCCCGTTGCGGCCGTTGCTGCCGAAGGCGGGCACGACGCCACCAATCACGGCGGTGGGGTCGTGATTGGTGGCATGCAACAGGGTGGCCACCAGGGTGCTGGTGGTGGTTTTGCCGTGGCTGCCCGCAATCGAAATCGAGTTCTGTCCTGCAATCAAGGCCGCGAGCACATCGGAGCGATGCCAGATCGCCAGTCCAGCCCGCTGGGCCCCCTGGAGCTCCGGGTTGGTGGCAGGCACCGCTGAGCTCACCACTACCAATGGTGCGGTGGAGGTGCCACTGCGAATCGCATCAATGGTGCTGGCGCTCTGTTCCCGAAACACCCGCACGCCGCGGCTGCGCAGGTCCTGCAGCACGGCATTGTCCCGGGGGTCCGACCCGCTGACCTCAAAACCCCGGTCCGCCAGGATCCCGGCGATGGCCGACATGCCGATGCCGCCGACTCCAATGAAGTGGAGAGGTTGACGGCGATCGAGCTGCAGGGTCAACGGGTGCATCCAAGCCTGGCCAGAAGCTAAGTCCGAATGCGCCGCATGTCCCCCAGATCCAGCCGCTTTTGAGGCGTTTCGACAGGCTTGTTGGCCATGTCCCCAGATGGGGACATGCTTCCGATTTCTGTATGATCGGCGGCCAAATCCCCCTTGTTAGCGGGCTTGCCCGCTGGATGCCATGACCTTGAAGGTTGCGATCAATGGATTCGGCCGCATCGGTCGCAACTTCATGCGCTGCTGGCTCAGCCGCGGCAGCAACACTGGCATTGAGCTGGTGGGCATCAACGGCTCCGGTGACACCTACACCAACGCTCACCTGCTCAAGTACGACTCGATGCTTGGCCCCCTGCGCAATGCAGAGGTGTCCACCACCGAGAACACGATCGTCGTCAACGGCAAAACGATCAAAACCTTCTACGACCGCAATCCCGCCAACCTGCCCTGGAAGGAGTGGGGCGTGGATCTGGTGATCGAGTCCACCGGCGTGTTCAACGACGACGTGGGCGCCAGCAAGCACTTCGAGGCCGGTGCCAAGAAAGTGATCCTGACCGCACCTGGCAAGGGCGCCAAGGTGGGCACCTTCGTGGTGGGCGTGAACGCCGACCAGTACCGCCACGAGGACTGGGACATCCTTTCCAACGCCAGCTGCACCACCAACTGCATGGCTCCGATCGTGAAAACGATCGACCAGGCCTTCGGCATCGTGAAGGGCACGATGACCACCACCCACAGCTACACGGGTGACCAGCGCATCCTCGATGCCGCCCACCGCGATCTGCGCCGCGCCCGCGCCGCCGCCGTGAACATTGTTCCCACCAGCACCGGCGCCGCCAAGGCCGTGGCTCTGGTTTACCCCGAGGTGAAGGGCAAGCTGAGCGGCATCGCTCTGCGCGTTCCTACCCCCAACGTGTCGGTGTGCGACATGGTGTTCGAGACCGGCCGCGACACCACCGCTGAGGAAGTGAATGCCGTGCTCAAGGCCGCTTCCGAGAACGGCATGAAGGGGATCATCAAGTACTGCGATCTGCCCCTGGTGTCGAGCGACCACGCCGGTACCGACGAGAGCACCATCGTGGACGCCGATCTCACCCTGGTGATGGGCGGCAACATGGTGAAGATCGTGTGCTGGTACGACAACGAGTGGGGCTACAGCCAGCGTGTTGTCGACCTCGCCGAGATCGTGGCCAAGAACTGGAAGTGAGCTGATCACTCCACTTGCTTTCAGCCGCCCGTAAGGGCGGCTTTTTTTATTGGAAGTGGCAGTAGCCGGCGCCGGAGGCCTCGAGCATCTGGTCGCTGCCGGCCCAGCTCACCTTCCCCGCCTCTCCCTCCAGGAGGCAGCCGATCCTTGTGCAGCCCGGCATGGCTGCGCACAGGGCCTCGCCCCAGCTGGGCTCGAGCGCCAGGATCAATTCGAAATCTTCCCCTCCACTGAGGCACCAGTGCTCGGCGCTGGCCAGTCGGTTGAACTGCGGGGCCATCGGCAGAGCTTGGCGCTCCAGCTCCACCCTGCAGCCACTGGCTCGGGCGATGTTGGCGGCCGCCAGTTGCAGCCCGTCGCTGCTGTCGGTGCCTGCCACGCGCCAGGGGCACGGGGCGGGCCGCAGGGCACTCAGCTGCTGCACCACATCGAGGCGAGGCCGCGGCCGTTGGTGGGCTCGCACGGCTTCGGCTTGAAGCTCAGCGGGAAGCGGCTCGCGCTGCTGGGGGTCCAATTCCCCCTGCAGCAGGGCTAGGCCCAGTCGGCTGAGCCCATGGGGGCCAGTGCAGACGAGCCAGTCGCCGGGACGCCCGTCCCCGCGGCGGATGGGGCCATCCCCTACGTGCCCGAGGGCGGTGATCGCCAGCAGACGCTGCGCTCCGCTGCTGCAATCACCCCCCAGTAAGCAGCCACCGAAGTGCCCGAGCGCCTCCGATAAGCCTTGGTAGACCCCTTCCACCCAGCTCCAGCTGGTCTCACCCGGCGCCACCAGGCCCACGGTGAGGCCGACAACGCTGGTGCTGCCCATCGCCGCCAGATCGGAGAGGTTGGCGGCGGCGGCCCTCCAACCCAGGTCCTGGGGGCAGAGCGTGGTGTCACTGAAGTGCACCCCCTCCACCAGTACATCGGTGTTCACCACCAGGGTTCTGCCGCTCTGCTCCGTCAGGAGAGCAGCATCGTCATCCCACTGACCCGCCGGGGCAAAGGTCGAGAGCCGCTGCAGCAGCTCCCATTCCCCCAGCTCCTGCAGGCGCATCAGGCGTGGGGCTGGAGGTTCTCAGCCCCGTCGATCACCCGGGCCTTGACGATGCCGTCGCTGATGCCCAGTTCTTCGAGGACATCAAAGCCTTCCACCACATAACCAAAGGCGCCATAGCGACCATCCACGAGGTTGAGGCCCGCTGGCGTCAGTTCGGCCTCGTAGAGGAAGAAGAAGAACTGGGAGGAGCCGTCATCGAGCGCTTCATCGGAGTGGGCCCAGCCCAGGGTCCCGAGGGTGGCGAAGGGCAGCACCGGCTGGGCATCGAAACGGCCGAGATCCTCAAAGGTTTCGTTGTAGAAGGGCTGCTGTTCTCCAGGCACCATGATTTCCAGGGGGACCTTGCGCTCCACCTTGGTTTTGGGGTCGATGTAGCCGCTTTCGGGCCCCTTGGGATCCCCGGTTTGCAGCACGTAAAAGTCTTCGGCGCGGGTGAAGGGCAGGCCGTCGTAGAAGCCTTTCTGCACCAGGTCGATGAAGGCTCCGGCGGTCAGGGGGGCGTTGTAGCCGTCAACGATGGCGATCAGGTTGCCCTTGGTGGTTTCCATCTCCACCGTGGCTCGGCCGAGTAGCCGCGGCAGGCTGTCAAATGTGCTCGGGATGCTGAAGGGGAAGTCGCCCACCATCAGGGCCTCCAGGTCACCGATGCTGGCCAGGGCCAGGCGCCGATCGGAGAGGAAGCGATCCCGATCCGAGCTCTCGCTGCTCGCCACCAGCACCTGCATTTGATCGCTCAGCTGGTCGAGCAGCTCAGCGCCTTGGGGTTGCTGGGCTGTAGGCAGGCTCGCCAGGATGGCCTCCGAACGGCTGCTCAGCAGGGTTTGGCTGCGCCGCACCGTGTTCGCCAGGGCGCTCCAGCGCTTGGCCCTGAGGTCTTCGCTGGTGCTCTCCAGACGATGTTGCAGTTCCTGGAGATCCTTCTGCTGGATCGGCAGGGCGTTGCGAAGGATGGCGGTCGGATCCTTGACCGCATTGCCAGGGGGAAGTGCAGCATCGGCTGGCGCCACTTGGGGAGGGCAGAGGAGCCCAATCACCAGGAGCAGGGCCACCGCCCAGCCGTGGAGCCAGCGCTTGAGATCCATGCTGCAGCCTTGTCTCTGCCGGGACTCTGCCACAGCCGTACAATCCCGCCTGAACCGTTCAGCCGGAATGATCTCGAGCAACGACTTTCGTACCGGCACGACGATCGAGATCGATGGTCAGGTCTGGCGTGTCGTCGAGTTCTTGCACGTCAAGCCCGGCAAGGGTTCCGCGTTTGTTCGCACCAAGCTGAAGGCTGTCCAGTCCGGCAACGTTGTTGAGAAAACCTTCCGCGCTGGCGAGACCGTGCCCCAGGCGGTTCTCGAGAAAGCTGTGCTCCAGCACACCTACATGGAGGCCGATGACTTCGTCTTCATGGACATGTCCACCTACGAGGAGACGCGCCTGACCGCCAAGCAGATCGGCGATCAGCGGAAGTACCTCAAGGAAGGGATGGAGGTGAACGTCGTCTATTGGAACGGGAAGCCTTTGGAAGTGGAACTCCCGAACTCCGTTGTTCTGGAAATCACCCAAACTGACCCCGGCGTGAAGGGCGATACCGCGACCGGCGGCACCAAGCCAGCCATCGTTGAGACCGGCGCTCAGGTGATGGTTCCGTTGTTCCTTTCGATCGGCGAAAAGATCAAGATCGACACCCGCACCGACAGCTACCTGGGCCGCGAGAACTGATCCCATGCAACTCGACCACAACCAGCTCCGTGAGCTGATCGCCCTGCTTGGTGACAGCGATATCCAAGAGCTCAAGCTCGAAGGCGATGACTTCCGCCTTGAGCTGCGTCGCAATCTCCCCGGCGTCCAGCCCCAGGTGGTGATGCAGGCTCCCGCCCCTGTGGCAGCCCCTGCAGCCCCCGCCCCTGTGGCGGCTGTTCCCTCCGCCGCTCCTCCGGCCGCACCAGCTGTCCGCGGCGATCTGATTGAGATCACCGCACCGATGGTGGCCACCTTCTATCGCTCTCCTGCTCCTGGAGAATCCGCCTTTGTGGAGCTGGGGGCTCGCATCAATGTGGGTCAGACCATCTGCATCCTCGAAGCGATGAAGCTCATGAACGAGCTGGAGTCTGAGGTGAGTGGCGAAGTGGTCGAGATCCTCGTGGAGAACGGCACTCCCGTTGAATTCGGGCAGGTGTTGATGCGGGTGAAGCCTGGCTAGGACAGCTCCAGGGCGGCGCTGATCGCCGCCTCCATGCTGGCCGCCCTGGCGATGCCCAAGCCGGCGATGTCAAAGCCAGTGCCATGGTCCGGCGAGGTGCGCAGAAAGGGGAGGCCCAGGCTGGTGTTCACCGCCTGATCGAAGGCGAGGAGCTTCACCGGGATCAGCCCCTGGTCGTGATACAGCGCCAGGTAGCCATCCGGGGCGTTGTGGCTGCCCTGGTGATGCCAGGCCTGGGCCGCGGAGATCCAACAGGTGTCGGGTGGGAGCGGTCCCAGCAGGGTGCAGTGGGGATGCTGCTCTTGCCAGGCCCGCAGGGTTGGGATCAGCCAGAGCTGCTCCTCCCCCCCCAGTTGTCCGGCTTCTCCGGCATGGGGGTTGAGGCCGGCCACGGCCAGAACAGGCTTGGGATTGAAGCGTTCGCAGAAGCTGCGCAGCACCTCCAGCTTCTGCACGACCCGCTCAGCATTGAGCGTGCGACTCACCTGAGTCAGGGGGATGTGGGTGGTGGCGAGCAACGTGTTCAGGCGCCAGCCGCTCTGCGGTGAGCGCGCGGTGAACAGCATCGAGGCTTCCGGCACTCCCGCCAGCTCCGCAAGCCGCTCGGTCTGGCCGGGGTAGAGATGGCCGGCGGCGTGCCAGAACTGCTTGGCGATTGGCGCGGTGACCAGGGCGCTGCAGGCACCGCTCTGGACCAGTTCGGTGGCGGCGCTGAGCCAGGTGAAACTCGCCTCACCGCTGGCTGCATTGGGTTGCCCGGGGGCGATGGCTTCGGGCAGCGGCAGATCCAGGATCTCGAGCGTGGCTGGATCGGCCCAGGCGGTCTCGGCCTGGGACCTGTGCTGTTGGTAGAGGCTTTCCAGCCAGCGCCTGCAGCCCACCAGCACCGGGGCCTCCGCTTGGCCGCGCCAAGACGCCATGGCCTTCAGTGCGACCTCTCCACCAATGCCGGCTGGATCCCCGAGCGAAATCGCCAGGCGAGGGCGCTTAGCGTTGCGATCGCTGGCCTGGGGTCCCATGGTGCGTTGGCTGTTGCTGCTGGGGATTGGCTTTGTCCTGGTGAAGGGAGTGGAGAGTGGCTGGGTGGAACTGCACTGGAATCGCCTGTTGCACGACGTGGGCGTTCCTTTTGTGCCCGATCCAGATCAGCCCCGGCAGGGTGCTGGGTCCGATCAAACCTGACGCCTCATTCCATCACGCAACGTTGGACCGGCTCTGCTCTTCCCGCAGGCTGGCGGTGAAGCCTTCCCGATAGCTCGGGTAGCGCAGTGGGTAGCCGAGCCCTTGGCAGAGCAAGCGGTTGCTGACCCGCCGGTTGTCTTCCCAGAAGCTCAGGGCCATGGGGCTGAGCTCCGGAGCGATGTCGGCAAAGCGGCGATAGGCCGGCAACTTCAGATTCAGCAGATGGGCGGCGAAGCCCAGGGTTTCGCTGGAGGGGCAGGGCGCGTCATCACTGACATTGACCACCGTTGGACGGGCGTTTGGTGGAAGGGCGATGCAATGCATCAGGGCGCCAACGATGTCGTCGACATGGATGCGGCAGAACACCTGTCCTGGCTTGTGGGTCAACCGGGCGCTGCCCTGACGCAGTTGCTCAAACGGACAGCGCCCGGGGCCGTAGATCGCCGGCAGACGAAAACTCTGCACCGGTAGACCGCTGTTGAGCCAGGCCTGCTCACAGCGCAGTCGAGCCTGGCTGCGGGGCAGGGTGGCTGTGGTGGGGCTGCCTTCATCCACCCAGTCCCCGCCGCTGTTGCCGTAGACCCCGGTGGTGGAGAGGTAGCCCAGCCAATCCAGGGGTTGGCGCCTCAGGTCCCCCAGCAGGTGCTCAAGGGCGTCATCGCGTCCTTCCCCGTTGGGGGGGATGGTGACCAGCACATGGCTTAGCTGCTCCGGTAGGGCAGGGATCAGGCCTTGGCTGGCATCGAAAGAGAGCCAGTGCAGCCCTTCGCCATCAGGGGTTTCAGGGATGCCGTTGCGCCGGGTCAGCCAGACCGTGGCGCCCTGATCCAGCAGGGCCCTGGCGAAGCGCTGACCGCTGTAGCCCCCACCAATCACCAACAGGCGGGGCGCGGACTTGACAGCCTGATCCGTCATGAGTACACCTGTATTACCCGCTCAAGGTCGATGACCGCATCTTGCCTTTCCGCCCCTCTCGCTTCATCCCGTCGCCTGCCTGTGCGTCGCCGCAGCGGAGTCGCGCCCAGTGGTGTGCTCGCCATTGCCTCGGCTGCCACCGTGCTGTTTCTGGCCCTGGTGATTGCGCCTGAGCAGCCCCAGGCCCAGGCTGAGATCTGCGAGCGCCACAACGGCGCGGCGGCTTGCCGGATCTGGTGAGTGTTTAGGCCGCCTGCATCACGGGCGCGTTGGTTCCGGCTGGTTTGGCCCACTGCAGCAGGCGAACCGCCAGGCGCAGATCCCCGTCGGTCCAGGCTCGGATGGCCATCGCCCGTCGCGGGTCGTAGAAGCGCTGACGCCGATACCAGTCAAAGGCGTCGGCATCGCTCTTGCGGCCATTGCAGGCAAGGCAGGCCGGCACGCAGTTTTCTGTCACGCTCAGGCCGCCGCGGCTCTGGGGCAAGACGTGATCGATTGACTCAGAGGGTTTGCCGCAATAAATACATGTTTTATCGGTAAAAGTGTGTAGGGATTGTCTCCAGCGTCGGACGCGAAGTTTGGGGCACAAGTCTTCCAGGAAAACGGCATCCCTGCAGTGCATCCGATCGGATCGGTTGCCGAGAGTCTGCCCTTGGTCGCTGGGTTGTCAATGTGTCGAAGGATGCATTTTGCAAGCCTTATTGCAGAACTTGCATTCCACTCCAGCCTGGCTAACTTAAGAGTCGCTGCGCCAGAGTGGGAGCCCTCGTTCGCCCCCTTTGCCTCCGCCGCGCGAGAGCTCCGCATCCCGCTGCCTGATGCGGCTGGGGGAGTCCGGTGGCATCGAGTTGGTGCTTCCCTTCGATGCGGTGACTCAGGCCCAGTTGCGGGCCGTGCGTCCGCGCGGTTTCTGGCGTTCACGCCAGGGCTGTTGGGAGTTTCCGTTGGAGGCCGCTCTGCTGCTGCGTCAGCGCTTTGGTCAGCGCTTTGCCCTCGATCCACAACTGGAGCAGTGGTGCATCTGGCTCGAGCAACCCCTGCCCCCGTTGCCGCCTCATCGAGAGCTGGTGCAGCTGGCTGAGCTCGGCCAGCCCTTGCCGGATGGTCGCTGCCTGTTTGCCCACCAGCGGGCTGCAGTGCGTTGGTTGCTGGCGCGGCGGGGAGCGGTGCTCGCTGATGCCATGGGCCTCGGCAAGACCCTCACCGCCTTGACGGCAGCGCGGGCGATGGTGCGTGCGGCCGACTGCCGTGTGGTGGTCATCGCCCCCACGGGCTTGCATCGCCACTGGCTCCAGGAGGCCGCCGCGCTTCAGCTGCAGATTGAAATGCTGAGCTGGGCGGCGTTGCCGCTGGACCTGCCTCCAGCGGGCACGGTGTTGATCGCTGATGAGGCCCACTTCGCGCAGAATCTGGCGGCGGCGCGCACCCGGGCGTTCTTGCGCCTGGCCCGGCATCCCCGCCTGCGGGCTGCCTGGTTGTTGAGTGGAACACCGATGAAGAACGGGCGGCCAGCGCAGCTGTTCCCGTTGCTGGCGGCCATCGGTCATCCCCTCGCCCGCGATCAACGCGCCTTTGAGGAGCGCTATTGCCAGGGGCATTGGCTCGAGCGTGATGGGGCGCGGCACTGGTCGGCGCAGGGAGCCACCCATCTGCCAGAACTGCAGCGGCTGGTACGCCCGCTGATGCTGCATCGGCGCAAGGAGGATTGCCTGGATCTGCCCCCTAAGCAGCGGCAGCTTCGACCGGTGACGCTCTCCGACGCTGCGGGTCAGGGCTTCCAGCATCGCCTCCAACTCAAGGTGGAGGACTATCGCCGCCGCGCCGCTGCCGGTCTCGTGCGGCGCGATGCCGAAGCCCTGGCTGTGTTGACCGCCCTTCGGCAGATCGGAGCGGAGTACAAGCTGCCTTCCGCCCAGGCGTTGCTCGAGCCTCTGCTCGAGCAGGGTGAATCGGTGGTGGTGTTCACCGCGTTTGTGGCGGCTGCAGAACTGCTGCAGCAGCGCCTGGGTGGCGCCTTGCTCACGGGCCGTCTGCCCGCTTCAGAACGACAGGGTGTCGTGGATCGTTTTCAGAGTGGCGGCGAAACCCTATTGATCTCCACCTACGGGGTGGGAGGCCTTGGCTTCACTTTGCATCGCGCCCGCCATGTGCTGCTGTTGGAGCGCCCCTGGACGCCCGGTGATGCTGAGCAGGCGGAGGATCGCTGTCACCGCATCGGCATGCAGTCAGCCCTCCAGTGCTACTGGCTGCAACTCGGGGTGGCTGATCAGCTGGTGGATGGACTGATTGCGGATAAAGCCGAGCGCATTGCCCTCTTGCTCAATCGCGGGACCCAGCAGCTGCGTCGTCAGGCGTTGCCGAAGATGGTTCAGGAGCTGTTGGATCGCTGGTGAGCCGTTCGCAGGTGCGGCGTCGCAAGGCGATTTCGTCCGCCATCAGTGGCTCGAGGCGGTGCTGGCCTCGGCGCAGATCAGCGGCCGCTTGGAGGCTGTCCTTGCAGGCCTCTTGCGGTTTGCCGGCCAAGCGGAGCAGCAGGGCCCTTTCGTTGCGGGGCTGGGGGTGACCCGGGAAGGCCTCCACCACCGCATCGCAGCGGCGGATCTGAGCCTCTAGCTGAGTGAGGTCGACGTTGCGCAGGCAGTCATCCAGCTGCGCTTTCTGCTGCCCTGGCTCCGGAGCACCTGCGCAGCTGCCGAGAAGCAGAGAGAGCGCACCCGCCCCCAGGGCACGTGCCAGAGCCTTCAGGCCCCGGGGTTGGGCATCCACCATCGCTGATTAGTAGGCGTAGCGATTGCCGCTGCTGGTGCCACTGGCCGAACTGCTCGAGGTCCCGTTGGCTTCTGCGGCACGCTTGGCGTCGGGGTGGGGTTCGCCTGTCTTCTGGGCTTCCTCCGCCTTCTCCACAGCCTTGACGTAGAGGTCGCCGAGGTACTTGCCGCAGTCGGGGTATTTGCCGGGATCCGCCACCACCGCTTCGGTGATCATCACGGCGGCGTGCTCAGGGGACGTCTTGAACATCGAAGCGCTCTGACGCTTCACGGTGGCGTAGGCCGCTTTCCAGCTCACTTCGTGGTTGTTGCCACTGCTGCGCATGTAGCAATAGATCTGTGCCCCTTTCGCACCCGTGTCGGTGCCTGCCAGGGCTTCTGAAGGAAGGGCAGCCCAGCCGAGTGCCGCGAGGGGAAGGGCTGCCAGCAGCCGGCCGAGGTGGCTGCGGTGGGTCGCAGGGCGAAGCATTCGAAACGAAGGGAATCTCAGTTGGTGACCCACCGTATCGATCGTTGTTGCTGGGATCCAGTGCTCCGGTTACGCCGCTGGCGGCGGCAGGTTGCCGTGTCCCAGCAGCACGCGGACCGCCAGGGGAAGCACCAGCAGCACGGTGATCAAGCGCACGGCATGCAGAGCGGCTACGGCGGCGCCCACGCCAAATTCGGCTCCTACCAAACTCATGCCGCTAATGCCCCCGGGTGCGGCCCCCAGCAGGGCGACCAGCGGATCCATGCCCAGCAGGCGACTGCACCACAGTCCCACCACCAGCCCTGTCATCACCAGGGTGAGCGTGATCAATAGAGCGGGTTTCCAGAGCTGACGGAGCTCCCCGAGGGCTGCACCTGTGAGCCCCGTGCCGATCACGGTGCCGATGCCGATCTCCAGCGCCGTGCGGGTTCCGCTGGGCCACTCGGCCACGGTCAGCTTGCCGCTCACGCTCAGAAGGGCAGCTCCCAGGATGGCTCCCGCCAGAGGTGCGGCTGGGATGCCCGTGCGCAGGGCCAGCAATCCCCCCGTCAGGCCGGCCAGCAGGTAGGCCAGCAGGTGCAAGCTGGCGGGCATTGGCGTGGGGCTGTGGGGGCAGGAACAAGTTTGCTTGGCCCGCGGCCCTTGAGAAGAGCCGGTGGCTGTGGTGTCATCGGGCCAGTTGAACGTTGTTCATGGCCGGCGAGTCGGTGTCCTTCCGGATCACCCGCACCACAGAAGACCTGGCGCAAACCGTCTCTGCGCTGTCCCAGCGTCTGGTGAAACTGGAGCAACGCCTGGGGTCGTTGGAATTGCAACTGGATCAGGTCAGCAGTGCTGAACCCCCTGATCCTGAGCAGCTCCTGCGCCTCGACCACGTGGCCAGCCTGTTGGCTGATTGCCGCAACCTGCTGGAGGAGCCCTCTGGGTTCGTGAATCCTCACGAGGATGAGCCGCTGGCTGCGTAGGGCTTGCGCGCTTGCCACAATGGGAAGAAAGCGAACCATGGCCTTCACCAACAGCCATCGTCCCGCCCCTGTCGTGGCACCCGCAGGAACTCCGGCTTGCCAGCAGCGCGCCTTCGCTGAGGGCGGTCACCAGCTCGAGAAACTTGAGTTTGCCTTGGCCGTGGCCATGACCCGTGGCGATGCCCAGAAGGTGCAGCACCTCAGGGATCAGATCGCAGCCCTCGGCGGGAACCGCGAGGAACCTGGCACCTGAATCCTTCGGCATCGGTGTCTTAATGCTGACCTATTTGGCCAGCTCAGATCGGTGTGACCGTTAGAGTCGACCAACGAGAACAATCAATACATGCGAGCCGGCGATTCTGCGGCCACTGTCGCCGTGCGACGCGAAGACTTACTGAAAGCAGCGGCTGCATTTGAAGCCGCTGCCCAAGAGGCTGCATGCAATGGTCACGTTGCCGAATCGGCTCGCGAGATCTTGCGCGCTCTGGACTGTGAACGCCGCGCTGGGAGCGTGGGACCCCAGGTGTTGCAGCTGATCAAGCCCCGGGCTTGATCGATAAGAACGGAAGCGGGTGACCGGGCTCGAACCGGCGACGTTCAGCTTGGGAAGCTGACATTCTACCACTGAATTACACCCGCAAAGTAACAAGAACAGCCGCTAAGTCTTGGTTGTTTCTTGTTGCGCAAACCCTAGCAAGGGATCCGCCCGACAGACGGATCCTTGCCAGGTTGCCTTGCCTTGGTTCAGCCGGCCAGGGCGGCGGCGCACGCTGCCACACCGGCGCCTGGAGTGCCTTGGTGCAGTCCAAGCTCCTGGAGGGTGGCTTCGATCGCGGCCACCGCGGTCAGCACGTCGCGATCGCAGACAAAGCCCAGGTGGCCGATGCGGAACACCTTGCCTTTGAGGTGGTCCTGGCCACCGGCCAGCAGGATGTCGAAGCGGTCCTTGACCTTTTTGCGCAGGGTTTCGGCATCGATTCCAGCGGGGGCGACGGCCGTGATCGCCGGGCTTCCGTAGCCCTCTGCGGCATACAGAGGCAGCCCGATCGCTTTCATGCCGGCCTGGGCGGCAGCACGGTGGCGGGCATGGCGGGCAAAGATCGCGTCAAGGCCTTCGCTCTGCATCATCTCCAGCGCTGCCTCGAGGGCGAAGTAGAGGTTGATCGCCGGGGTGAAGGGGTTGCTGTTGGCGTGGGCTGATTTGCGGTACTTGCCCAGGTCCAAATAGAACTTCGGCAGATCAGAGCGGCCGTAGGCCTCCCAGGCCCGTTCGCTCATGGCCACAAAGGCCAGGCCCGGAGGCATCATGTAACCCTTCTGGGAACCGGATCCGATCACGTCGATCCCCCAGGCATCCATCGGCACGTTGCAGGCGCCGAGGCTGGTGACGCAGTCGGCGATGGTGAGAGCGGTGCCGTGGGCTTTGACGTGCTTGGCGATCGCCTCCAGGTCGTTGATCACGCCCGTGGAGGTTTCCGAGTGGGTCAGGATCACGGCCTTGATCGCCTTAGCGCTGTCGGCTTCCAGGGCGGCACGGAAGGCTTCCGGGTCGAGGGGCTGGCCCCATTCCGCCTTGATCACCTGCACGTCCAGGCCGTAGGCCTGGGCCACCTTGACCCAGCGCTCGCCGAACTTTCCGTTGTCGCCGCAGAGCACTTTGTCGCCCTTGCTCAGCACGTTGATGATCCCGGCTTCCATCGCGGCGGTGCCGCTCCCGGTGATCACCAACACGTCGTTGCTGGTTTGGTGCAGCCACTTGAGCTGCGCCGTCGTGCGCTCAACGATCTTCTGGAAGTCAGCGCTGCGGTGGCCGATGGGGTGGCGTCCCATCGCCTGCAGGACAGTCTCCGGCACGGGGGTGGGGCCGGGGATCATCAGGGTGAGCTTGTCCTGCATGGTGGAGCGACTGGGGCGATGAAGAGGCGATCGCTGACCGGTGACCCAGCAGCGCAATCGACCAACATAAAAAACGGACCCCCGCCCGCCCCATTCCGTCATGGCTGACAGCGGCTACACCCTGCCGGTGTGGGCGGCGGCGGCGGCCGTGGCCGCGGTGCATCAGTTGAACGGCCAGCCGTTCGACCCCCACGCGCGCTTGCGTCTGCAGCTGGGCGATGCCACAGAGACGCCCATCCCCGTGGTGGCGGCTGCCTGTCTGGGGCCTGGCCGCGCCCTGGCCATGACCCGTTGCGATCCCGGAGAACTGCTGGATCTCACCCGGGGGCTGCCGATCTGGGTGGAGGCCAGTTGGTCGCAGTTGGAGCCCGACGGCGTTTGGTTGCAGCTGGAGCCCGGCGAGGGGGTCGGTGTGATCGAGGACACTGGCCAGGCCTGCCTCTCGGCCTATGCCCGCGCGTTGCTGGAGCAGAACCTGCGCCCTCTGGTTCCCCTCCAGCAGGGGCTGCGGCTCACGTTGACCTTGCCCGGCGGCCGGGTGTTGGCCGAGCGCACCAGCAATGCTGCGTTCGGGGTGGTGGATGGCTTGGCCCTGATCGGGACCCAGGCCCTGGTGCAGCACAGTGCGGCTCCGGATCAATTGGCTGCGGCCCGCGAGGAGTTGGGGCGTCGGGTCGCGGCACCCGGTTGGCGAGGGGATCTGATCCTGGTGATCGGTGAGAACGGCCTTGAGCTGGCCCCTCGCCTGGGGCTCCCCGAGGCTCTGCTTCTCAAAACCGGCAACTGGATCGGACCTCTGTTGGTGGCTGCCGCCGAAGCCGGCGTTCAACGGTTGCTGTTGTTTGGCTACCAGGGCAAGTTGATCAAGTTGGCGGGTGGCATCTTCCACACCCACCACCATCTGGCGGATGGCCGCCTGGAAATTTTGGCGGCTCAGGCGGCTCTGCTTGGGCTGCCGTTAGAGCAGGTGCGTGCCCTGGCTGCAGCGCCGAGCGTGGATCGTGCCCTCAGCGCCCTGGCGGAGCAGGACCCGGCGGCGGCCTCCGCCCTCCAGCAGCAGGTGGCCGCGGTGGTTGAGCAACGTTCAACGCAGTATTTGGCCCGCCACAGCGAGCGCCCCCTGCAGCTGGGGGCGGTGCTGTTTGATCGATCCCGACAGATCAGCGCCTGCGGCCCAGAGGGGCATCAGTTGCTGCAGGCCTTTCGGGCCTGAGATCTAGGGTGAAGTCAACGCCCAGGCCACAGCTGCTGGCCGCTTCATGTCAGACGTGACCCCCACTGCCATTGGTGAAACCAATCGCCATCCAGCGATTGTGATCCTTGATTTCGGCTCGCAATATTCCGAACTGATCGCCCGGCGGGTGAGGGAGACCGAGGTCTATTCCCTGGTGATGGGATACAGCACCACAGCGGCGGAACTCAAGGCGATCAACCCCAAGGGAATCATCCTCAGCGGCGGCCCCAGTTCGGTGTACGCCGAGCACGCGCCGGTCTGTGACCCGGAGATCTGGGATCTCGGTATTCCGGTGCTCGGGGTCTGCTACGGCATGCAGCTGATGGTGCAGCAGCTGGGAGGCTCCGTGGTGGCCGCTGGCCGCGCGGAATACGGCAAGGCCCCGCTGTATGTCGACGATCCCACCGATCTGCTGACCAACGTCGACGAAGGCTCGACGATGTGGATGAGTCATGGCGACTCGGTGGAGCGGTTGCCCGCAGGTTTTGTACGCCTGGCCCACACCGATAACACTCCAGAAGCGGCCGTTGCCCATCACGAGCGCCGGCTCTATGGCGTGCAGTTCCACCCGGAGGTGGTGCATTCCAGCTGCGGCATGGCCCTGATCCGCAACTTCGTCTACCACGTGTGCGGTTGTCTGCCGGATTGGACCACGGCCGCCTTCATCGATGAGGCGGTGGCGGACGTGCGCCGGCAGGTCGGTGACAAACGTGTGCTGCTGGCCCTCTCAGGAGGCGTGGATTCCTCCACCCTCGCCTTCTTGTTGCACAAGGCGATCGGTGATCAGCTCACCTGCATGTTCATCGACCAGGGCTTCATGCGGAAGGGTGAGCCCGAGTTTCTGGTGGAGTTCTTCGACAAGCGATTCCACATCAATGTGGAATACATCAACGCCCGGGAACGGTTCATCAACAAACTCGACGGTGTCACCGATCCTGAGGAGAAGCGCAAGCTGATCGGCACCGAGTTCATTCGCGTCTTTGAAGAGGAAAGCAAGCGGCTTGGACCCTTCGACTACCTCGCCCAGGGCACCCTCTATCCCGATGTGATCGAAAGCGCCGGCACCAACGTCGATCCCAAGACCGGCGAACGGGTGGCCGTGAAGATCAAGAGCCACCACAACGTGGGTGGTCTGCCGAAGGATCTTCAGTTCAAGTTGGTGGAACCCCTGCGCCGCCTGTTCAAGGATGAGGTGCGCAAGGTGGGCCGCACCCTGGGGCTGCCCGAAGAAATCGTTGGCCGTCACCCCTTCCCTGGCCCTGGCCTCGCGATTCGGATCCTCGGAGAGGTGACCGACGAGAAGCTCGACATCCTGCGCGATGCCGATCTGATCGTGCGCGAAGAAATCAAGGCGGCTGGGCTTTATCACGAGATCTGGCAGGCCTTTGCGGTGCTGCTGCCGGTGCGCAGCGTCGGTGTGATGGGTGATAAGCGCACCTATGCCTTCCCGGTAGTGCTCCGCTGTGTGTCCTCGGAAGACGGCATGACGGCCGACTGGTCGCGCCTGCCCTACGACCTGCTGGAGAAGATCTCCAACCGGATCGTCAATGAGGTGAAAGGTGTCAACCGGGTGGTGCTGGACATCACGAGCAAGCCCCCGGGCACGATTGAGTGGGAGTAGCCCCCTTGCGCTAGCGGCGACCGAGGGACTCCGTTACCCTCGGGGCCCCGGCCCAGGAGCCTTGACTGCCGCCCCCCAGCAGGACCTCCAGCTACAGCGCCGTCTGCAGCAGGACAGCATTCATCTGGCTGGCAAGGTCGTCTACCTCAACCCGTTTCTCTATTGGCGACGCTTCGACGCCAATACCGACCGTTGGTTGCGGGAACCGGGTCAGCTGGCTGAGGATCAGATCTCGGCCAACCGCCTGCGCTTCTATCCGGAGCTCGATTGGGACCTGCTCCAGGACGACGAGCGCGCCGTCAAGGATGGGGCTGTTGAGATGTTCCTCAAGAGCCTGGAACTGATCAGCACCTTCAACCCTGAGCTCACCCCAGGGCAGTTGCTGGAGGTGGAGCGGAAGATGGCGGTTACCAAGAAGCGCGCCTTTGAGCGCTGGGTGGCCAAATCCTTGAAGCGCCGCCTGCAGAAGCAGGCCAGTGAGCGTCGCCGCTTCGATCGGGAGCGTCTGCTGCGGGATTGGGCTGAGTGGATGGTGCTGCCGGTGACCCGGCAGGCGCTGCTGCCTGCCTCCGCGCTGATGGTGATCGCTGTCGGTGCGGGCTGGTGGTGGGGATCACAGCAGTTCTGTCGTCAGCAGATTGTGCAGCCCGCCGTGGAGCGCCCCGCTGGCTCTGTTCTTCCCTGATCGCTCACGTTTCTGGCCGCAGACGCCAAACTGAGTTCAAGTTCCCCGCCTGGTTGCCCTATGGGCGCTGATCCCTTTGACAGCCTGCGCCTCGCCCTGATGCAGGACGTGCTGCCGGTAGGCCTGGCGGTGGTGGAGCGGGCCAGGCGCGGCGGCGCTCGCGATGTGGCGGATGTCTTCGGTCAGGGCGGTGATCCCCTTGGGCAGCTCCGCGAGGAAGGCGAAGACGCCGCCCGGCAGGTGCGCGAACGTCTCGATCGCCTCCAGCCCGGTCTCGGTAACCCAGTGATGAAGGTGGATGTGAAAGACATTCCGATGGCGGTGAGCCTGAGCGATGAAGCAAGCCAGGGCGCCAGTGACGATCGGGCCGAGTTGCAGTTGAGCCTGGCTCGGATCTCAGAACGGTTGTCGTTGCTGGAGCAACGGCTCCCGGGCGGGAGCTGATCGCTGTGGCGCTTGCCGCTCACGCCCATCACCGCACGGCGGGAACCCAACGACAGCCAGCTGTGCTGTTGGCCGTGGTGGTGA
Organism: Cyanobacteria bacterium M_surface_10_m1_298; assembly: GCA_016882485.1. Taxonomy (GTDB): domain Bacteria; phylum Cyanobacteriota; class Cyanobacteriia; order PCC-6307; family Cyanobiaceae; genus Vulcanococcus. The sequence continues at coordinate 10,182 of VGPT01000008.1, read as the reverse complement.
CGTTGGCTTCGGCGATGCTCCTGCGGCTCGGCTGGCTGCAGTTGCTTCAGGGTCAGGAGAACCGTGCCCGGGCTGATGAGAACCGCATCCGCCTCCTGGCCCGTAACCCCGTGCGTGGGCGCATCCTCGATCGCCATGGGGAGGTGCTGGTCTCCAGCCGTCTGATCTACAGCCTCTATCTGCAGCCGAAGGACCTGCCGCCCGGAAGTTGGCCTGCGTTGCGCCAGCGCCTCAGTGGCTTGCTGAGTCTGCCGGAGTCGCAGCTAGAGCAGCGCAAACGCCAGGGGCCAGGGAAGCAGGAATACCGGATCGAGCTGGCCAGCAACCTCTCCCCGGAGCAGGTGCTGCGCTTCCGCGAACAGAGCGCATCTCTGCGAGGAGCCCAGGTCGATCTGGATGTGGTGCGCAGCTACCCCCATGGTTCGCTGGGCGCCCATGCCCTCGGTTACACCCAGCCGATCACGGAGGGGGAGTACAAGTCCCTCGCGAAGCGGGGCTACAAGATTCGCGATCGCATCGGCCGCATCGGAGTGGAAGCGGCCTATGAACCCCACCTGCGAGGCAGCTGGGGCGGACAGATGGTCGAGGTCAATGCGATGGGTGAGATCCAGCGCATCCTTGGAGATCGCCCCTCGAAGGCGGGCAAAGATCTGGTGCTCACCATCGACCTGCAGTTGCAGCGCGCTGCAGAGGACGCCCTCAAGGACAAGCGGGGCGGAGCGATCGTGGCGCTCAATCCCAAGACGGGCGCGATCTTGGCCATGGCCAGCCGCCCCAATTTCGATCCCAACTTCTTTTCGAAGCAGGTCACCACCCAGGCTGAATACGACGCCCTGTTCAGCTCCCCCTCCAAGCCCCTGCTCAGCCGGGCGATGAACGCCTACGACCCAGGCAGCACCTGGAAGGCGGTGACGGCCATGGCGGGGATGGAAAGCGGCAAGTTTCCGCCCAACACCAAGTTGAACACCTTCGGCTGCATCCGCTACGGCGGGCACTGCTTCCCCGATCACAACGGGGCAGGCTTTGGCCGCATCGGCTACGAGGACGCCCTGCGTTTTTCGAGTAACACCTTCTATTACCAGATTGGTGTGGGAGCGGGCTCGATGCCGCTCTACAACGCTGCCCTGAAGCTGGGCTTTACCCAGCCCACCGGCATCGAGATCGGCTACGAGGAGAGTCCCGGTTTGGTGGGGAATGAGGTCTGGGCGGCGAAGGGCCGCGGCTGGGCGAAGCCCGGAACGACCCCCTGGATCCCCGAAGACATGGCGAGCATGTCAATCGGACAGTCGGTGGTGCAGGTCACCCCGTTGCAGCTGGCCCGTGCCTACGCGGTGTTTGCCAATGGTGGGTATCTGATCACCCCCCACCTGGTGGATCGCGGCTTGAACTGGACGGTGCCGCCCCGCCGCACCAAGGTGGACATCAAGCCCTCCACCCTGGCCACGATTCAACGGGGCCTGCGCAAGGTGGTGCAGGAGGGCACTGGCTATCGGATGAATGAGGCCAAGGAGCTCCCCGCTGTGGCCGGGAAAACAGGCACGGCCGAAGACAGCACAGGAGGTTCGGATCACTCCTGGTTCGCCTGTTATGCCCCCTATCCCAACGGCGACATTGTGGTGGTCGCCTTTGCCCAGAACACCCCTGGTGGTGGATCCGTGCATGCGCTGCCCATGGCCCGCAGGGTGCTGCAGGTTTGGGCGCAGCAACGCAAAGGCTGATCAGACCATCACGGCCGGTTGCTTTGATGCGTTGAGCACCTGCCGGTAGTAACCGCGCAGCTGTTCGGTGGCGCCGGCCCAACCCCAGCGCTCCGCCTCCTGGCGAGCATTGCGGCGCAATTGTTCTCTCTGGCTGGGATCCCCCAACAGGCGCTGAGCTGCGGCCGTGAGGCTGCCGGCACCACCGTCGGCTCCTTCAGGTTCATACAAGCAACCGTTGATGCCGTCGCTAACGATGTCGGGAATGCCGCCTCGGTTTGCTCCCACCACCGGGCAGCCCGCAGCCATCGCCTCCAGCAGCACCAGGCCCAGGGTTTCGGTGCTGCTGGGGAACAGGAAGGCATCGGCACTGGCGTAGGCGCTGGCCAGTTCCTCCCCTGCCAGGTAGCCGACGAAGTGGGTCGCACTCCCGGCGAACAGCGTTTCCAGTTGCTGGCGGTAGGGGCCATCCCCCACTAAGGCCAGCCGGGCATCGGGCATCGCATCGAGCACCGGGCGGATGCGCTCAATTTGTTTTTCCGCTGATAGCCGGCCGATGTAGAGGAGCAATTTGCCGGTGTCACTGCGGCCGCCCAGCAGGCGATCTCGCATGGCCTGGCTGCGCAGTTCGGGCCTGAACAACTCGGTGTCTACCCCGCGCTGCCACAGGTCCGTGTGCTGAATGCCCTTCTCACTGAGCTCGGCCACCATGGCGGTGGAGGTGCAGAGGTTGAGCTGGGCTTGGTTGTGGGCGGCCTTGAGCAGCTCCCAGAGCACGGGCTCGAGCATGCCGAGGCCGTAGTGCTCCAAGTATTTCGGCAGATGGGTGTGGTAGCTGGCCACTAGGGGGTAGCCCTTGGTCTTGGCCAACCAGATGCCCCCGAGGCCAAGCACCGCGGGGTTAACCACATGCACCAGATCCGGAGCGAAGTTCTCCAGTGCCTCGGATACCGAGGGCCGCGGCAGGGCCAGTTTGAGTTCGGGGTAGAGGGGGAGCGGCATGGCCGGCACCCCCACCACCCGCGCACCCATGTAAGTCTCAGGGGCTCCTTCAGGGCAGAAGATCAACACCTCATCGCCGGCCAGCACTAACTGCTCAACCGTTTTGGTGAGCCGGGTGACGATCCCGTCGACCTTGGGCAGGAAGGTCTCGGTGAACAGGGCGATCTTCAAAGTGTTCAGGTGGCCTTGATGGCCTGAGCCTGGGTCTTCGTCCAGGCAGAGGTGCAGAGGATGCGGTTGCGATCGCAGCGGTCTGCGTAGCGGGTGGCGATCTCCACCACTTCCTTCAGCAGGCCGTCATCGAGGGTGGTGGGATTGAGACCCAGCTCGATGAAGCAGCGATTGTCCACGATCAGATCATTTTCAACGGCTTCGTTGCGGGGGTTGGGCAGGTTGTTGACCTGGGCACCAGTGAGGGCCGCCACCTTCTTGGCGAGCTCACCCACCTGGTGGCTCTCAGTCATCTGGTTGAAGATCTTCACCCGCTCCCCTTTGGTTGGGGGATTCTCCAGGGCCAGCTGAACGCAGCGCACCGAGTCGCGGATGTGGATGAAGGCGCGGGTCTGACCGCCCGTGCCGTGCACGGTCAGGGGGTAGCCGATGGCCGCTTGCATCAAGAAGCGGTTGAGAACGGTGCCGTAGTCACCGTCGTAGTCGAAGCGGTTGGTGAGCCTGGGGTCGCGGTCGGTGGCTTCGGTGTTGGTGCCCCACACGATGCCCTGGTGCAGGTCGGTGATGCGGACCTGATCGTTCTTGTTGTAGTAGAGGAAGAGCAGCTGATCGAGCGTCTTGGTCATGTGATAGACGCTGCCCGGGCTGGCCGGATGGAGGATTTCCTCCTCGAAGCGGCTCCCATCGGGCTGGGGCACCTCCACTTTCAGGTAGCCCTCGGGGATGGTGGCGCCGCGGTGAGATCCGTAGCCGTAGACGCCCATGGTGCCCAGGTGCACCACATGGATGTCGAGGCCGCTCTCGACAATCGCCGCCAGCAGGTTGTGGGTGCCGTTGACGTTGTTATCAACGGTGTAGCGCTTGGTGGCGCTGCTCTTCATCGAGTAGGGGGCTGCCCGCTGCTCGGCGAAATGCACGACCGAGTCGGGGCGCTCCTCCAGCAGCAGATCTACGAGACGCTGGTACTCGTGGGCAATGTCCATGTGGACAAAGCGCATGGGCTTGCCGCCGATCTCGGCCCAGGCTTTGAGGCGCTCGCCGATGCTCGTGATCGGCGTGAGGGACTCCACCTCCAGATCGATGTCGATCTTGCGGCGGCTCAGGTTGTCCACGATCACCACATCGTGGCCCTGATCGGCCAGGTTCACGGCACAGGGCCAGCCGCAGAAGCCGTCACCGCCGAGAACGAAAACCTTCACCGCTGGACTCCTGCAGTACGAGCAATTGCTCCGTCAGGGCAAGCTACTACAGGGATTCAGCTGATTCCTACGGCGACGGCCAGCATCACGAGCACAAGCACGGCGCCGCCGATGAACAGCACTTTGCTGTTGCCGCTACCGGCTTCGCTGGCGTCCATGACCTCCATCCGCGGCTCTTTGGCAAAGGCATTGAGCCTGCCGCCGTCCTCTTCGGTGACCTGCATGACCAGGGGGAGTGGTTGAGGCGACAGTACGGAGACTCCACCGCTTTGGCTTCGAGCTGTGTGGAACCGTTATGTGCCGATGCGTCCTGCAAGGGGGGAGCTGGGGCTGGCCTCGGCCCGGATCGGCAGGCGCCCGGCGTGAAAGGCCGTGCGCCCGGCTTCGCAGGCCATGGCCATGGCCCGCGCCATGGCGGCCGGATTGCCCGCCATGGCGATCGCACTATTGATCAGGAGTGCATCGGCGCCCATCTCCATGGCCTGGGCGGCCTCGCTGGGCACCCCCAGACCTGCATCCACAACGACGGGAACACCGGCGTTTTCAATGATCAGAGCGATGTTGGCCGCATTGCGGATGCCCTGCCCGGAGCCGATCGGTGAGCCCAGGGGCATCACCGTGGCGCAGCCGGCTTCCTCGAGGCGCTTCGCCAGGAGCGGGTCGGCATTGATGTAGGGGAGCACGGTGAACCCCTCTTTCACCAGCTGTTCTGCGGCCTCGAGCGTTCCGATGGGATCGGGCAGGAGATGTTTCGTGTCGGGGATGACCTCGAGCTTCACGAAGCTGTTGTCCTCCTGGCCAGCCAGCTTCGCCAGTTCGCGTCCCAGCCGGGCCACGCGGATCGCTTCTTCAGCGGTCGCGCAGCCCGCGGTGTTGGGCAACATCCAGATCCGCGTCCAGTCGATCGCCTCCATCAATCCCTCGTGCCCAGCGGCCTGGGACTGAACCCGCCGCACCGCGACGGTCACGATCTCGCAGGCGCTGGCTTCGAGGCTGGCCTGCATCGCCTGCAGGCTTGGGTATTTGCCGGTGCCGGTCATCAGCCGGCTGCGGAAGCTGCGCCCGCCGATCACCAGGGCATCTTCCTGCTGAGACGCTGCAGACACGGCAGAGACATGGGCCATGCAGCGACCGTACTGCGCAGCCTTGTCTCGATGGGCAGGGTCTTTAGGCTGCTCTCATCTGCGTCGTCGTTGTGATTCCTCTACTGGCTGCTGTGCCTTTGACCACTGTTCCTGTTGCGGTGAGCCAGCCCACGCCTCTGCAGGAGAACTTTGGGATGGCTGCCAACGTCCAGCAGTTCGATCCCGTGGCCCGGGCCAACGAGCTCGCCCGGGATCTGCCCCGGCGTTGGAGCGGCAGCTATCAGCCCTTTGGCCCGGGGTCCGCAGCAGCGGTGACGCTTCAGCTTGCTTCGGTGACGGCCCTGGGCCAGATGGTGGATGTGCGCGGGGAGATGACCCTGGGGAGTACGACGATTCCTGTGCAGGGCAATCTCAATGCCCAATCCGATCAGCTGGATCTCTTGCTGCTGGGCGATTACAGCGCTTCGGATCTGCAGTTCGGTGGCGAGTTTCTTGGCTTGCAGGGCTTCAACCTCTCCGGTTGGATGGCCCCCCGCTTGACCAACCCCGGCGGCCAACTGGTGCTCAATCCCGTGGGTGATGGTGCTTCCGCTCCGGCCATCCGCGGGCTCTGGTGAGCTCCTGGAGCTAGGTCTCAGGCGGCGGTGCGCTCCAGGCGCTTCAGCCGCCGCTTGGCGGTTCGGTTGGCTGAATCCAGTTCAAGCACTTTTTGGTAGGTCTCCTTGGCTTCGTCGCTCTTCTGCTGCTTCTCGAGGGCGAAAGCCAGGTTGTTCAGGGCTACGGGGTAATCCGCTTTCGCCCGCAGGGCGGCGCGGTAGTGCTTGATCGCGGCGTTGTAGTTGTTTTGAGCAGCCAGGGCAAAGCCCAGCGCGTTCTCGATCAGGGCCTGGGCTTCGGCCGGTTCGGCGCTGGCCTTTTTGGCTGCCAGCTTGAGGTTTTCCGTTGCCTGGCCATACAGACGCTTGCGCAGTTGAACCGAGGCCAGTTCGTAGAGGTCACCCGCGGACTTGTCGCTGATCTTGGTCTGGGCCTCCAGGCGTGCCAGGGCCACTTCATCGCCGCGGACCCTCAGGATCTGCCGGGCCACCAGAACGGCGGCGCTACCGAGCAACAGCAAAAGCCCAACCAGGTAGGCCTGAGGGAGTGAAACATCCATGGACCGACCGGTTGGGCTCTGTTGTTGGGTTGTGGAGCGGACTCAGCTCTTGGCGGCACCCACCACGGCGGTGAAGCTGCCGGGATCGACGACGGCCAGTTGGGCCAGCATCTTGCGGTTCAGCTGCACATCAGCCTTCTTCAGGCCACCGATCAGACGGCTGTAGCTCAGGCCGTTCAGGCGGGCGGCAGCGTTGATGCGGGCAATCCAGAGACGACGGAAGTCGCGCTTGCGGCGGCGACGATCGCGGTAGGCATTGCACAGGGCCTTCATCACCCGCTGGTTGGCGGTGCGGAAGAGCGAGCCGTTGCCGCCGCGGAAACCGCGGGCGAGGCGAAGGATTTTGTTGCGGCGCTTACGGGCGACATTGCCCCTCTTAACGCGTGCCATCGATGGTTCTCAGAAAACGGTGATACAGCGGGTCAGCCGGGCGATTCAGCTGTAGGGGAGCATGGCGCGCACGTTGTCCGCGTCGCGCTCGTCAACCACGGCCATGGTGCCGAGGAAACGCTTGCGCTTCGGGCTCTTGTGGTCGAGCAGGTGATTGCGGAAAGCGTGGCGGCGCATGAACTTTCCGCTGCCGGTGGCTTTGAACCGCTTGGCGGCTGCTTTGCGGGTCTTGAGCTTCGGCATTGTCTACGCGCTCGTGCACAAACAATGAGAGTACGACCTGGGAGTTCCTTCCGCCAACTCCCCCTAGGGTTTGAGCCTTGGATGCGCTTGGCCTTGGGAACATTTCGCCCTCTGCTGGCCTTGCTGGCCCTGGCCGCGCTGGTGCCGGGTTGTCAGGGGGCAGGTGCTCAGGTCCTGACCCATCTCAGCGTGCCGGCTCCTCCTGCGCTGAGTGGGGCGCAACCGCGTCTCTGGGTCGCCCTGGCGGCTCGCCTGGGCACGTCTCCTTTGGTGCTCCAGGCTCAGCAGGGCGACCTCAGCCTGCGGGACGGCAGCGGTCGGCAGCTCAAGGGGCAGCGCCTGAGCTTCCGCTGGCGGCTCCAACCCCGCCCCCAGCCGCTGGAGATCCGCCGCTCGGTGCTGGGTCCCTTCTCCAGTTTTGAAACCGCTGAGCAGGCGGCCCTGGCCTGGCGCGCTCAAGGCGTCGACGCAGTGGTGGCGCACCCCTCGGATTGGGAGGTCTGGGCCCCCTCCAGCGCCAAAGCGCCAGCGGGTTTCACCGCTCGCCTGGATCAGCTGTCATCGCGTCAGGAGCGGAGGCTCCAGGTCAGCACGGCTACGGGCTGGGTTGATCTGCAGGAACCCGTCAGCGTGCATGCCCCCGGTGGTTTGCGTTGGGATGGTGGCGTGTTTGCCGGCCCCTTCCGCCTGCAGAGCGACGCCTACGGCAGTTGGACTCTGGTGGAACAGGTTCCCCTCGAGCGCTACCTCTTGGGGGTGGTGCCCCATGAAATCGGGGCCGGTTCTCCCGCCGCAGCCCTGGCGGCGCAGGCCGTGCTGGCGCGCACCTGGGCCCTGGGTAACCAGCACCGCTTTGTGGTGGATGGCTACCACCTTTGCGCCGATACCCAGTGCCAGGTTTACAGCGATCCCCGGCAGGCCGGAGCTGCGGTGCGCCAGGCGATTGCCTCCACCAGCGGGCAGGTGATGGCTTGGAACAACAAGCCCATCCATGCGGTGTATCACGCCAGCAATGGCGGTGTGAGCGCCAATGAGGATGAAGCCTGGCGCCTTCCGGAGCTCGCCTACCTCGAGCCCCAGCTGGATCGGCCGGGGGGCCGCTCGCCGGGCCTGTCGCTTCCCTTGGACCAGCCCCAGGAGATCGAGACGCTGCTGAGCTCGGGGGGCTTCTATGGGTCAGCCCATCCGTACTTCCGCTGGCAGCGGGTCCTCGCACAAGAGACCTTCCGCCAGGCCCTGGGCGCCAGGGCGTCGGCTCTCGGTGCTCCGATTCAACCGGTGGTGTTGGAGCGCGGCCCCAGTGGCCGCGTTGTTCGCCTGGCCTTGAAGGGCCCCGGGGGGCAGGTGGTTCTGGAACGGGATGCCATTCGCCGGACCCTGAGGAAGCTCCCGAGCACGTTGTTTGTGGTCGAGAGCCTGTCTGATGGCCGTTGGCGCTTCCGCGGTGGAGGCTTCGGCCATGGAGCGGGGCTGTCCCAGGCCGGGGCGATCGACCTGGCTTCCCGTGGCTGGAGCCTGCAGCAAATCCTTGTTCACTACTACCCAGGCGCCCAGTTGCTGCCGTTGGAGCGTCTCCCTTCCGCCAAGGGTTCCGGCGAAGGCTCGTAAAGTCATCCGAACCTTGGAATTGCCATGGCCGCCGGGGGCACAGCTTCAGCAGCCCGCCGTTTGCCGGCCTCGCTGTTCCTGATCGGCTGCGTTGCAGCCGGAGCCGCTCCCCACGCTCTGCCGCAGCAGCAGGCGCTGTGGCCGGCGATCGCCCTGACGCTGCTGCTCGGTTTGTATGCCGTGCGCACGGTGTTTTTGCCGGTGCTGCAAGGGCGCGCTTCGGCCCAGCCCGATACCTCCGCCTTGCGTGAGTGGCCTGCGGTGGACCTGGTGGTCGCTGCTCGCGATGAGGAGGCCGTCATCGGTCGGCTGGTGGAGCGTTTGGCGGCCCTGACCTACGCCAGCGGTCTGCTGCGCATCTGGATCGTGGATGACGGCAGCGAAGACCGCACCCCTGAGGTGCTGGCGACGTATCAGCAGCGCTACCCCCAGCTCCAGGTGCTGCGCCGACCTCGCGATGCCGGTGGCGGTAAGTCAGGAGCCCTCAATGCCGTGTTGCCCCAGCTGCAGGGCCGATGGCTGCTGGTGCTCGATGCCGATGCGCAGCTGCAGCCCGATCTGCTGGAGCGCCTCGTGAGCTACGCCGAGCAGGGCGGTTGGTCTGCTGTGCAGTTGCGCAAGGCCGTGGTCAACACCGATCTCAATATCCTGACCAAGGCCCAGGCCATGGAAATGGCCCTCGACGCGGTCATTCAACAGGGACGTCTGCTCTCGGGCGGCGTTGTGGAACTGCGGGGCAATGGACAGCTCCTGCAACGGGAAGCGGTGCTCTCCTGTGAGGGCTTTAACGAGGAGACCGTCACGGACGACCTCGATTTGAGCTTCCGTTTGCTGGTTCAGCGGCAACCTGTGGCCCTGTTCTGGGATCCTCCTGTCCAGGAGGAGGCCGTCACGGCCTGGAGTGCGCTCTGGCGCCAGCGGCAACGCTGGGCGGAGGGGGGCTTGCAGCGCTTCTTCGACTACTGGCCCCAGCTCAGCGGTTCTACGCTCCCCGCAGGCCAAAAGCTCGATCTGGCGAGCTTTTTCCTGCTCCAATACGCCTTGCCGGTGCTGGCGATCGCCGATCTGATCACGTCGGGCCTCACGGGCACCGCCCCCTTGAGCTGGCCCCTCTCGTTTGTGGCCTTTGGTCTCTCCGGTGGGGCGATCCTGGTGGGCTGCCTGCGCAGCAGTGAGGGCCCCGCGCTGCCTGCCATGGGTCCGTTCAACCTGGCCCTAGGCATCGCCTATCTGGGGCATTGGTTTGTGGTGATTCCCTACACGACCCTGCGCATGGCTCTGCTGCCCAAGCGCTTGGTCTGGGCCAAGACCCTGCATGTGGGGGCCGATCACAGCGCGCTTGCGGGAGAGGCGCCTCTTGAGCCCAAGGCTCTGGAGCTCTAGGCGGCGTCGGCCTCTCCGGAGAGTTCGGGCAGTGGCTCCTGCAGATCCACCACTTCTCCGTTGAAGAATTCGGCCAGGCGTTTCGCTTGATCGTCGATCAACCCCCGTGGGCCGGGGGGTGCGCTGGGCTCAGGGTTTCTGCCACTGGGCGCTTCGATCGGCTCAACCGGGGGGGCGGTTGGAGCGGTGGCGGTGGGCTGAGGCTCCGGCGCCGATGGTCGTTCCCGTTGGGCTTCGGCTGGGGCTGG
>VGPT01000007.1 GCA_016882485.1 Cyanobacteria bacterium M_surface_10_m1_298 | reverse complement strand
ACAACGGCACCGTGTTCCACCGGGTGGTCAAAGAGCCCATCCCCTTTGTGGTGCAGGGGGGTGATCCCCAGAGCGCCAACCCCTCCACACCGGTGAGTGAGCTCGGCACTGGCAGCTTCAACGACCCGTCCACCGGTCAGTCCCGTTTCATCCCCCTGGAGTTGCTCCTCAATGGGGAGTCCGCGCCCCGCTATGGAGAAATCACGGCCGGCCCTGGTCAGCAGCAGCGTCTGAAGCTTCCCCATGAGCGCGGATCTCTGGCAATGGCCCGCTCCAGCGACCCCAATTCCGCCAGCGCCCAGTTCTATATCGCCCTGCGCGCCCTCCCCGAGCTCGATGGTCGTTATGCCGTCTTCGGCCGGGTCACCAAAGGGATGGACGTGGTCGACAAGATCAACCAGGGAGACAAGTTGATCAGTGCCACCGTTCTCCAGGGCGGAACCCTGGTGAAGGATGCCAACTAGGCCGGCACCCGTTTGTCGAGGCTGGTGACCTTCAGGTAGGCGGTGTTCACGCCGGATTCCCGCTCCAGGGCAATCCGGCCCGTGCGGGCGATTTCGAGGATCCCGTAGCTGGAGAGCACCTTCTCGAGGGCCACCAACTTGCCGGGATCACCCACGATTTCGATCACCAGGGCGGTGTCGGCCACATCGACCACCTTGGCCCGGAAGACCTGCACCAAATCGAGAATCGCGGCACGCTGCTCAGGCGGTGCCGACACCTTGATCAGCATCAGCTCCCGCTCCACAGCGGGAATGCGGGTGAGATCGGTCACCCCGATCACGTTCACCAGCTTGTTGAGCTGCTTGGTGAGTTGCTCGAGGGTCTGCTCGTCGCCGTCGACAACCATCGTCAGGCGGGACCGGCCGTGTTGCTCGGCCGGGCCCACCGCCAAGCTTTCGATGTTGAAACCACGCCGCGCGAACAGGCCGGCGATGCGGCTCAGGGCACCGGATTCGTCTTCCAACAGCACCGAGAGGGTGTGCTTCATGCCCAGGGCTGTTTGCGTGGCTAACCGACCACCAAGTTACGCGCCAACCAGCGCAGCACGGCGGTGTTGAACAGCTCAGGGTGCTCATCCTGCGGGCAGTGCCCCACGCCCGGCAGGTGCTGCAGCTCCAGATCCTGCTTGTGTTGTCTTAACTGTTGGCTCACCTCGATGGGCACCAGGCGGTCCTGGCTGCCCCACAGCACCAGAAGGGGCTGCTGCATCCGCCGCAGCAGGCAAGCGGCGGTGGCTTGCCGGGGCCGCAGGGTCATACCAATGCTCATCGCTCTTAGCGCCCGAGCCGCCGTGGGCCGCAGGGCCGGAATGGCCACCAGGCGCCTGAGTTCACGATCGACCATCGACTGATCGCTGTAGGCACTGCGCAGGCCCAGATCCAGAAGGGGAGAGCGAACGATCAGGGGCAGCAGCAGCTCCAGGGGCAGCAGGCGGCAGAGCATGGTCACTACAGCGCGCTGCAGACGGCGCTCCCAGCGCCCGCGGCGCCGTTGGACTGGCAGCAGCAGCGTTGGATCGGGCAGGGGGGCGGCCACCACCGCCCGCACCCACTGCGGAGAGAACACGGCGCAGCTGAGGCCCACCAATGCTCCCAGGGAGTTGCCGATCAGCACCGCTGGCGTCTGCACCACCTGCTGCAAGAAAGCCTCGAGCTGCCGAGCCCAGAGACGGTTGTCGAGCGGGCGGTGGCGCTGGTGCCCGGGTTGGCTCGAGGCCCCGAAGCCCAGCAGGTCGATCGCGTACACGCACCAGCCCGCCTCCACCAGGGCTCCGGCGTTGTGCCTCCAGTGCCCGCTCGCGGCTCCGAAGCCATGCAGAAGCACCAGGGCAGGGGCATCGCTGGAGCCGAGAACCCGCCAATGGATGCTGTGCCCCTCCCAATGCCACAGCCCCGGCTCGCCCCAGTGGGCACCCGTCGCGGCAGTCTGGGGTTGAGATGGCAGTGGCGGAGACACGGTGGCCGACACGGCAAACCCTGCTCACTATTGCGAAGGCGCAGCCCAACTGGAGTTGGGAGCAGGGTTTTTCCGGCCGGAGTCACGGCCGTCGCGCGATCTCGGGGTGTTGCTGGCCCGGGTGATCGCCGCCCAGCGGCCCCTCACGCTCCTGGATCTGATGGCCGGCTGCGGCATCCGGGCGCTTCGCTACGGCCTCGAGGGCGGAGCGGCTCAGGTGTGGGCCAACGATGCCGATGCCGATCGATTGCCTCTGCTGAAGAACAACCTTCAGCCCCTGGAGAGGCAGGGCTGCCAGTTGGAGACCAGTGCCCGCACGGCCCAGCATCTGCTGGCGGATTGCCTGATGCAGCAGCGGCGCTTTGCCCTTATGGATCTCGATGCCTTCGGATGCCCCACCAGCCTGGTGCCCCTGGCCCTGGAGGCCCTCGCGTTCGATGGGGTGCTCTATCTGGCCAGCACCGATGGGCGCTCTCCCACCGGCCACGACCGGCCGGCGGCGATTCGATCGCTCGGGGCTGCGGCCCGGGCCCATCCCGCCAGCTGGGAGCTGGCCCTGCGCCTGCAGATCGCCGTGGTGGCTCGCACCGCCTGGGCGCTTGGGCGCGGCATTCGCCCGCTGTTCAGCTTCAGTGAGGGCCGCACCTTCCGCACGGCGATCCAGCTGAGGCGGCGCCCTGAGCCCAGGGAGGAGGAGCAGATGGGGCTCTTCGCCTACTGCCATCGCTGCGCCGATCAGCAGCACCAAAGCCTGCTGCACTTGCGCCAATGGTCAGCCTGTGCCTGCTCGGAGGCCTCGCCGCTCTCCATTTCCGGGCCGCTCTGGCTGGGGCCCCTGCAGCACGCCCCCACGCTCGAGGCCATGGAGCAGGCCGCAGCTGAGCTGCCCAGCAGCAGCATCAGCCCAGCCAGCCTGCGCCTTGCGGCCAAGCTTCGATCCGACCCTGGCCTGCCGCTGAGTTGTTGGTCGCTCGCGGAGCTGGGCCGGCGCCTGGGGGGAGGCCCCCCAGCGCTCGATCGCCTGCTGGAGTTGCTGCGCTCGGAGGGCTTCCTGGCGGATCGTTCAGCGGTGATGGCCGGACAGTTCCGCTGCAATGCACCGTTTCAGCGCGTTCTCGAGCTGGCTTCTGCGCTAAATAGGTAGGCGTTACGGCACAGGGTCATGGCCTCGGAAATCTTCGGCACCGCAGCGCTGTTCTGGGTTCTGATCCCCATCGGCCTTGTGGGTGGTGCCCTGCTGCTGAAGCTTCAGGGCGACAACTGAGCCCGCCAAGCCTGAGGCGCGAGATCTTCGGGTTGCCCTCTCCGCCGTGGGTTCACCCACACCTCTAGGCTCGTGCCTCTCTGACTCAGCCTGATGCAGGTCCTGGTGATCGGTGCGACCGGAACTCTGGGTCGTCAAATCGCTCGGCAGGCCCTCGATTCCGGCCACCAGGTGCGCTGCATGGTGCGCTCCCCCCGCAAGGCTTCCTTCCTGCAGGAGTGGGGTTGTGAGCTCACCCGCGGCGACCTGCTGGAGCCCGACAGCCTCGACTACGCCCTGGAGGGGCAGGAGGCGGTGATTGATGCCGCCACTGCGCGTGCCACCGATGCCGGCAGCGTTTACGACACCGATTGGACCGGCAAGCTCAACCTCCTGAACGCCTGCGAGCGGGCCGGGGTGAAGCGCTTTGTCTTCCTTTCTCTGCTTGGGGCAGAGAAGCACCGTGATGTCCCCCTGATGGACATCAAATACTGCACCGAGCGCGCCCTGATCGAGTCGGATTTCGATTACACGATCCTGCGGGGCGTGGCCTTCATGCAGGGCTTGATCAGCCAGATGGCGATTCCGGTGCTCGAGAGCCAGACCGTGTGGGTGAGCGGCACCCCCACCTCGATCGCCTACATGAACACCCAGGATCTGGCCCGTTTTGCGGTCGCCGCCCTGGAGCGCCCTGAAACCAGCCGCAAGGCCTTCCCGGTGGTGGGTCCCCGCGCCTGGAACACCGGTGAAATCACCCAGATCTGCGAGAAATACACCAGCAAGAGCGCCCGTGTGATTCGCGTGCAGCCCTTCCTGCTGCGCTTGATGGAGTCGGTGACCGCGTTCTTTGAGCCCTCGGTGAACGTGGCCGAGCGCCTCGCCTTCGACAAGGTGGTGGGTGGCGGCGAACCTCTCACCGCGCCGATGGAGGAGAGCTATGCCGCCTTCGGACTCGATCCCGAGGAGACCACCCAGCTGGAGGACTACCTCAAGGAGTACTACGACACGATCCTCAAGCGCCTGCGCGACATGGAGGCCGATCTCGATAAAGACGCCAAGAAGAAGCTGCCCTTCTAGGCGGCACTGGCGGACGCTTGTGGTTCGCCTGTACTATTGAGTTTCCTGTTGGGTTGACCCGTGGCCATCGCTCAGATCAAGAACCTGCAGCGCCGCCTTGGGCTTCTCGAGCAGGAGGCCGTTGATGAGGTGAGCCGCGCCTGCGGTCACGACCTCTGGCAATCGATCGGCCCCGATGCGCTCGACAGCCTCGAGGATCCCGATCGCCGTGCCCGCGCCAACTACTACTACGGGCAGCTGCAGGTGGTGCGCGAGCTCAAAGACTGTCTGGGTTAGGGCTTGCTCAAAAAAAGACCCGCGGGGACGCTGCCTCCCGCGGGTATCTCCCATAAACCCGGCCCCATCGAAACGCTATGTGGGCGCCCGGCCATAGGTAGAACGACTTATCGATTAGCCCTTGGAGAGGGGATCTTTCTTCTTCACCACGCAGCCGGCGACGCCGCACACCACTTCAAAGTCATCTCCTTCCCTGATCTGGATGGCTTGCTTGCGGATGGAGCGCTGAGGGCGCAGCCCACGAACGCGGGAGGTGGATTCGATCAGACGCTTCTTGATCCTGCGGAAGACGCCAAACACCATCGCTGAGCACGGTTCTACTGCTGTCTTAGCAGCGTGGCGCTCGGCTGTCTGCACGCGCTCAAGTTGGCGTCGACCTCGGCGAGGCGCTCCATGATCCGCGCCTGATCCACATCCGAGAGCTCACCGCTCGGCATCCATTTCATGCAGGTGGAGCCAAGGCAGTCCTGAGTGCGCTGTCTCTCTCCGCTGGTCCATTGATTGAGGGTCGTCATCGCGCACACCTCCTCCGTTTTGTTGGGTTCAGTCTGCTGCTAACCGGCAGACTCCTCTACCCCCAAAAGGGAGTGATCTCAGCCTGAGCCGCGAGCTGCGAACTCAGCTCAACCAATCCAGGGGCAGCGAAAATGTCAGCACCCCATGGGTGCTGCTGGTGGGGCCCGGCGTGATCGCGACGCAGGCCAGTTCCCGGTCGTGCCATGCCTCCCTCGACTTGGCGGCAAAGGCGGCTGAATCCCCCACAGACCACACCGGATGGCCTTTTTCTTCCCGCTCTTCGCTGTAGCGGGCGTAGACCTCGGAGAAAGCCTCGGCGTCATCGCTGTTCAGAAATTCCGCCAGGGCACTCTCCGCATCCAGCTCCCGGGCGCGTTGGAGAAACGCCTGAAGCAGCGGATGGTCGAGGGCACTGCTGGCGACCAGCACCGAGTTGATCGTGCCGATGGCGCTGGTTACCACCAGGGGGGTGGGTTTGCGGGCATCGATCACGGCGCAGATGCTCGAGAGTGACCATTCCCGTTCCGCTTTCACCAGAGCGGCGGGGGCCCGCAGCAAGGGGCGCACATCCCCCACCAGATCTTTGACGAACTGCTCGGAATCACCCATGGGCAGACCGTAGCGATGCCGACCCGGATCAGGGGCGCCGCTGCTGCCGCCACAGCCAAAAGGCGCGGATCACTTTGCGGTGGGGCGGCGTCACATCCACCATTGGCCGCGGAGTGTTGCGCGCCTGCAGCTGGCTGAACAGCGCCTCGAACGGCGTACCCGCAAAGGGGTTCACCGGCATCTGCTGCGCCTCATGGCGCAGGCTGCGCAGGGTCGGGATCAGCAGAAGGCTCACCACGAGAGCAAGCAGCAGCAGATAGGGCAGCAGGCTGGCCAGCCAGATCGTCATCACCACGGCGGCGATCCCCTGCAGTAGCAAGGCCAGCCAACGCCTCTGTTGCGGGCTTTGCCCGGGCAGTTGTTTCACTCGGAGTTGCTCAGGATCGAATGCAAGCCGCAGATTTTGCTGACACTGCGCTCATCGCAGAATTCAATTCTGTTCTTTGACGGTTGCCATCGCAGCTGGGAAGAAAGAATCCCCACCACCAGGAACATCAGCCAAAAACAACCAGCCGCCAGCTTTCGCATCACCAACGCCGCTGAGCGATTCAGTGATCCACGCTGCTGTGCATGGCCATGGCGAGCTCACGGATCAGCTCGCGCACGCCATAGAGCGCCAGGCCAATCAAAATTCCACCCACCAGCAGAGGAAGGGCATAGTCCATGAGCGGCACCTCTTCTTTGCCCTGTCTTATCTCCGGAATCCAGAGATGGCATCTTCAGGGGCGTGCCAAGCCGCCCTTCGCGCCCCCTCCTGCCAGGCCTGACTTCCCGCCTCCCGCGCGACCCCCCCGGCCTGGGGAGTGAGCACTGGTCTGCAGCAACGCTTGCAGACGCTGCCTCTCCGTGGGATTGACCTCGCGCCATTGCCCCGGTTCGAGTCCCTCAAGGCTGAGGCAGGGGCCTCCATCCATCAGGTCGATCCCTACCCGCAGCAGTCGCAGCGTTGGGAAGCCCACCGCGGCGGTCATCCGGCGCACCTGACGGTTGCGGCCCTCCCGCAGCTCCAGCTCCAGCCAGCTGGTGGGGATGTGCAGGCGGCTGCGAATCGGAGGATCCCGCTCCGGGAGGGCGGGATCCTCCAGCAGCCTCGCCCGCGCCGGGAGGGTGCGCTGCCCCTGGATGGTCAGGCCATCGCGCAGTTGTTGCAAGGCCTTGGCGCTGGGGATGCCCTCCAGCTGCGCCCAGTAGCGGCGCCAGTGGCCCCAGCGCGGATCGGTGAGGCGCTGCTGCAGGCGACCTTCCGCCGTGAGCAGCAGCAACCCTTCGCTGTCGGCATCCAGACGGCCGGCCGCATAGACCCCGGGCATCGCGATGAACTCCGCCAAGCAGCTCCAGCGGGAGCCCTCTTCCGGAGTGAATTGGCTGAGAACCCCGTAGGGCTTGTTGAACAGCAGTGTGGTCAGGGCCCTGCAGCGCCGTTCAGGAAGACTGGCGAGCCTTCCAGAGATTCACAACCCCGATCGAGATCATCAGCAGACCCAGGTCCATCGAGATGGGAGGAAGAACCATGGGAGCGAATCGAGGCACTGAGCCGGGACCTTAGCGGTTTCGGAGGCCACCTAAGGTGTGGGGAGTTCAGATTGGTCGGCCCCTAGCAGCAACGCATGATTGAGACCTCCGGCGTCATCGAGAAGGAACAGGGCAACGGGTTCTATCTGGTCACCCTCGAGCAGCCTGCAGGCCACCAATGCCTCTGCCGGGCAGCGGGCAAGTTGACCAAGTTCCGCATCAAATTGCTCGCCGGAGACAAGGTGCTGGTGGAGATCAGCCCCTACGACCTCAGCCGCGGGCGGATCACCTACCGGGAACGCAACGCCAATGCTGGCCCTCGCCCCGGTGGCAACCGCCCCGGCGGTCCTCGCCGCCGCTGAGCCCCTGCGTTAGAGCAGGGCTTCGATCGCAGCTTTGAATTCGCTGCGCTGTTTCACCCCCTTGAACTGCTGCTTGAGCTCTTTGTTCAGGAACAGCTGAACCGTGGGGGTGCCGGTGACACCGGCCTGCTGGGCGATCTCCTGTTCGGCCTCGATATCGATCTCCACGCCCAGGGCTCGGCCACCCAGTTCGTCGAGCACCCGCTTGAGCTGGGGCTTGAGCACGTGGCAGGGCCCGCAGGTGGGTGAGGTGTAGACCACCAGCAGGGGCTTGTTGCTGTCGTGGTACAGCTTGCGCAGGGCAAAGCTTCCCTTCTGCCAGAGGGCCTCGGGATTGAAGTTGGCCTCATCGCTCACGGCGGTGCGCACACGCTCACCGACCTCCACCGGATCCACCGGGTCATGGCTCACGGTCACCGCTAGATCGTGTTCGGTGAGCCAGCGCTCCGCCGCCAGGGCGGCCTGGCAGCCGCTGCCAGCGGCGGTGATGCCCTGGCGCCATTCCGCATCGGCCACATCCCCGGCGGCGTAGACGCCCTCCCGGCTGGTTTCCGGATGGCCCGGCCGCGTGATCAGGTAGCCCTTGGCATCGGTCTCCAGTTGTCCCTGCACCAGGCGGGTGTTGGGGGTGTGGCCGATGGCGTAGAAGAGGCCCCGCACCGGCAGGCGTTCGCTGCTGCCATCCACGCTGTTGCGCAGCTCGATCGCCTCGAGCCAGTCGCCCCCGCTGCAGTCGGAGATCTGACGGTTCCAATGCACCTGGATGCTGGCGTTGGCCAGCACCCGATCGGCCATTGCCTTGCTGGCCCGCAGCTTGTCGCCGCGCACGATCAGGTGCACGCGGCTGGCGTATTTGGTCAGATACACGGCTTCTTCACAGGCGGAGTCGCCCCCGCCCACCACCGCCAGCTCCACATCCCGGAATTGAGGGGTGGCGCCGTCGCAGATGGCGCAGGCACTGATGCCCGCGTTCCAGAACCGCTCTTCACTGGGCAGGCCCAAACGGTTCGCGCTGGCCCCGGTGGCCAGGATCACGGCCTGGGTTTCGATCGTGCGCCCCTCGGCTTCAATCCGGAATGGGCGTTGGGACAGATCAATCCGGTCGGCATCGGCCTCCACCAGCCGGGTGCCCCAACGCACGGCCTGGGCCTTGATCCGATCCATCAGCTCCGGCCCGAGGATTCCATCGGGAAAGCCGGGGAAGTTCTCCACGTGGGTGGTGGTCATCAGCTGGCCACCGGGGATGCCTCCATCCTTGAAGCCTGTGATCACAACAGGGGAGAGGTTGGCCCGCGCGGCATAGATCGCTGCGGTGTATCCGGCAGGACCGGAGCCAACAATCACAAGGTTTTCGACGGGCCCTGGAGCACCAGCTGCCATTGCTTAAGCGGAATGACTTCGCTTTGAGTGTAGGGATCAGCCCGCTCGAGCTGTCGACGGACCGAGCCCGGAGAGGTCAACTCGAATTGAATTGGCTTCTTAAGTTTCTCTTTAGATTTCCAGAAGTCCGTCGGGCTCGTTGCTGTTTTCGATCCCCGGAAATGCGCTGAGATCGGGAACCATCAGCACCTGCTCGGCCAGCAATTCAGGGTGCTCGTCAACGCAGAGGATCCATTCCCGGAACTCCTCGGTCAGGGCGTAGCTGTCTTCGTATTGCTCGCGATCATCCAGACAGGCGATGCGGGTGCTGGACCAGTTGATCGCCACCGTTAGACGGCGTTGGATCGAGCCTTTCATGGGTCGCTTGCGCGTGGAACGAGCTTGGCGACCCGTAGGCCGCATTGGCTAGTTGTTTCGCAGAAGTTCGCATCTTTTGCTGCAATCAGAGTGTATTCATTGCTGCATAAGGAAATTCGGCAAGGCGGGGCCTCGCATCCGAATCACCGCTCCGGCTCCGTCTTCCACCGCCTGCAGGGGCAAGGAAGCTCCCCGCCCCGCCCCGCTGGGCTCCTCGGGACTCTCACTGCTGCGCGCTCTCAGCACGTAGGGCTCGCTGAGCGACCAGGTGCGGGCGTACTGCATCAGCAGGGGGTCCGCCGGGGCGAACACATAGGAAGGCTGCCTGGGAACACCTTCGTGTTCAGCCCGTTGTCCGCTCATGCGCACCGCCCGGGTGATCGCCTGCACGAAGCGGGTGCGGGTCACCACGGTGGTCAGATACGCCACCACCCGTAGGCGGGGTGCATCGAAGCCTTCGGCGCACATGTCGATGCTCACCAACCAGTCGGAGTCGCCTGCCTTGAAGGCCTGCATGCGCTGGGGGGCCTCCGGATCCTGGGAGTGCACCAGCTGCACCCGGTCGCCCTCTTCCTCCAGCAATCCGCAGATCTGCCGCGCGTGGGCAATGTCGCGGGCCACCACCAGCCCCCCGGCCTGCGGGTGCTCCAGGCGCACCGTTTCCAGGCGTTTGCGGGCATTCAGCAACAGGCGCAAGGCGATGCTGCTGTCGTCTCCCAGGCGGATCGCCCGCCGCAGGTTGCGGGCCCGCCAGCTCTCCCGTTGTTCCTGCGAGAGCGGCGAGCGTTCCGTGTCGCCGAGCTCCCCCTGGCGGCCGTGATCCACCCAGCCATCCTGGAATCGGAACTCCAGTGGCCGCACATCGCCGGCGGCGATCAGCTCCCGAGGCTCCACGCTCAGATCCGGGGCGATCTGCTCCACCCACTCCTGCCCGTCATGCACCTGGATGCGCCGGGCGGCGCAGAAGCCCAGGTTGTCGGCGCGAAATGGGGTTCCGGTGAGGCCGAGCCGGAGGGTCGCCCCTTGGCTCAGCTGGCTGAAGGCATGGCCCCAGGCCGTGGCCTCCGGCTCTTCGGGATCAACCCCCAGGTGGTGCACCTCATCGGCGATGGCCAGCCAGGGTCCCCAGCCCCAGCCCTTGAGCTGCAGCAGCAGGCTCTCCAAGTTGCGGCCCGCCGCCTGGTAGGTGATCAGCAGGCCGTGGGCAGCGTGCAGATCGCTCTCCCCTAGGCCCGGTTGCCACTCCTTCAGCTTCAGCTGCAGGCGCTCGCTGGAGGCGATCCACTGCGAGGCAATCGAGCTGCGATGGCAGAACACCAGAAAGCGCTGCAGGCGCCCTTCCCGCTGCAGGCGCTCGAAGCTCAGCAGAGCCCCCAGGGTCTTGCCGGCCCCCGGACCTGCATTGATCAACACATCCCCGCTGCCCCCGAGCTCCAAGCGCCGCCGCAGCAGCTGAAGCAGTTGCACTTGCCACTGGCGTGGCTTCAGTTGCGGCAGTGGAAGCGGTGTGGGGCTGCTGGAGGGCTGAGCACGCCGTGGCAGGCGCAGGTCAAACGACAGGGAGGGCATCTCGCCATTGTGTGGCGACTGGCAAGACAGATTCGGGAACTTCTACCTATTCGCATTGGCGCGGAAACCCTTACCGTCCGGCCATCACCCCGCTCCCGGGCCTTTCGCCCCTCAGCCCATGGATGAGCGTTCGCCGTTTGCGATCAACCCCGACGACTACCGCCAGCACCTTGAGGAGGTTCTGGCACTCGAGTGTGATCTCGATCCGATGATTCTTCGGGCCCGGCAGCTGCGGCGCCAGGGCTCAGCCCCCCAGGCCCGCTGCCTAGAACAGGAGCTTCTGCCCCTGTTCTGAAGCCGCATGCATCTGGCTGTCACCGGCGCCTCCGGCAAAACCGGCTGGCGCCTCGTTGAGGAGGCCCTCCGTCGCGGCCATCAGGTGCGCGCGATCGTGAGGCCCAACTCCCAGATCCCCGAGGGTCTTGGCGCCGCAGAGCTGATTCGCCTGGATCTGGGGGATCGCTCAGCCCTCGAAGCCGCCTTGCGGGGATGCGATGCCCTGCTGATCGCCACCGGTGCTCGCCCGAGCGTCGATCTCACCGGCCCGATGAAGGTGGATGCCCTTGGGGTGCGCCAACAACTTCAGGCCTGCCAGGCGGTGGGGCTCCAGCGGGTGGTGCTGGTGAGTTCTCTCTGCGCCGGGCGCTGGTGGCATCCCCTCAACCTGTTCGGTTTGATCCTGGTCTGGAAGCGACTAGGGGAAGCCTGGCTTGAGCAGAGCGGGCTGCAGGTCACCGTGGTGCGCCCCGGAGGGCTGAAGGAAGCGGAGAACGATCTCTCCCAACAGCGCCTGCGGTTCTCCGGCGCCGATCAACAGCGCGATGGCAGCATCCCCCGCCGGTTGGTGGCTCAGGTTTGCCTCGACGCCTTGGAAACCCCAGCCAGCATCGGTCGGATCGTGGAAATCACCTCCAGCTCCGAGGCTGAGACCACCCCAGAAGCACCCGCAACCCTGGCGGCCTGGCTGGCCTAGGCCATGTGCGGAAGTGCCCACACGGCCTCTGGATCCGTTGCCTCCAGAGGCCTCTCCGGCGAACACTGGTTCGGTTGTGACGTGACGGCGAACAGTATTGGTCCGTGTGTTGGTGCCGCGGGAGAGTCGCCCTGGCGAAACGCGGGTAGCGGCGACCCCTGAAACCGTTCGCCGCCTCTCCGCGCGCGGTTGCTCTTTCCAGATCGAGCGTGGTGCAGGCGAGGCGAGCGGTTTTCCCGATGCTGCCTATGAGGAGGCTGGAGCCTCCCTGGTGGATGCGGGCCCCGAGGTCTGGGGGCAGATCGATGTGGTGATGGCGGTCCAGGGCTCTGCCCTGGTGGAGAGCCGATCCGAACTGGACCATCTGAAACCCGGCTCCGTGCTGGTGGGCTTGCTCGAACCCCATGGCAACGACGCCCTGAAAACGCGTCTGCAGCAGCGCAACCTCCAGGCCCTGGCCCTGGAGCTTCTGCCGCGCATCAGCCGGGCCCAGAGCATGGATGTGCTCTCCTCCCAGGCCAACATTGCTGGCTACAAGGCCGTGTTGCTGGCCTCTTCGGCACTGGATCGCTATGTGCCGATGCTGATGACGGCCGCCGGCACGATCCAGCCCGCCCGCGCCCTGATCCTCGGGGCTGGTGTGGCTGGCTTGCAGGCCCTGGCCACGGCGCGCCGCCTCGGGGCAGTGGCCTACGTGAGCGATGTGCGGGCCGCCGCCAAGGAGCAGGTGGAATCCCTGGGGGGGCGCTTCATCGATCCCCCCGAACTGGAGCAGAAGCCCGGTGAAACCGGGGGCTACGCCCAGCAGGCCACCGACGCTTTCCTGGCGGAGCAGCGCCGGCAGCTCACCGAGCAGCTGGCCCTGGCCGACATGGTGATCTGCACCGCCCAGGTGCCCGGGCGCCCCGCCCCGCGCCTGATCGATGACGCGATGCTCCAGCACATGCGCGCCGGCAGTGTGGTGGTGGATCTGGCGGTAGCCCAGGGGGGCAACTGCGAAGGCACCCAGCCCGGCGCCACCGTCTTCCGCCATGGCGTTCAGCTGATCGGTGCCGACCAGCTGCCCTGCTCAGTGGCCAACCACGCCAGTGCGCTCTACGCCCGCAACCTGGCGGCGCTGCTGGAGCACATCCTCAAGGCAACGCCCGCCGAGGCCTCCGGTCTGCATCTCGATCTCGACGATGAGATCGTCTCGGGCTGTCTGTTTACCCAATCCCCCCTTGCTGTTGGAGGTGCTGCATGAGCAGCCTGAGTCAAGCGCTCTGGGTTCTGCTGCTCGGCAGCCTCCTGGGGCTCGAGTTGATCGGCAAGGTGCCCCCCACCCTGCACACCCCTCTGATGAGCGGAGCGAATGCCATCAGCGGCATCACGGTGCTCGCTTCAATCACCTTGATCACCAAGGCCGATGGCAACCCTGCGCTGTTGATCCTCGGCTCGGTGTCGCTGGGCTTCGCGCTCTTCAACGTGATTGGCGGCTTCCTGGTCACCGACCGGATGCTCGCCATGTTCAGCCGTAAGAAATCCGGAGGCGGCCGATGAACCTGCTCGATCTGTTTGGTTACTTGATCGATCTGCTGGCAGTTCTGCTGCTGGCCCTCGGTCTCAAAGGCTTGTCCAACGTGCGCTCGGCCCGCTCCGCCAATGGACTGGCGGCCCTGGCCATGGGCCTGGCGGTGATCGGACTTCTGCTTCAGGAGCAGCCCAGCCTCACCGGCTGGCTCTGGATCGCTGTCGGCACCGCCGTTGGTGGACTGCTTGGCTTGATCACCGCCCGTCGCGTGCCGATGACGGCCATGCCGGAGACGGTGGCCCTGTTCAACGGTTGCGGTGGCATGGCCTCGCTCCTGGTGGCCATGGCCGTGGCCCTCTACGACAGCGGCGAAGCCGACCTGGTGGCCAAGGTGTCGATTGTGATCTCGGTGTTCGTGGGTGCCATCACCTTCACCGGTTCGATCGCCGCCATGGGCAAGCTCCAGGGTTGGCTCGGAACCCCCAGCTGGACCCAGAGCAGCGTGCGCCACGGCGTCAACATCGCTCTGGCAATTGCCGCCCTGGTGAGCGCCATCTATCTGCCTGCTGACCCCACAGGTTCACCCCTCTGGCTGTTGCTGGTGGCCTCGAGCCTGCTGGGGATCGGCGTGACCCTGCCCATCGGCGGGGCGGACATGCCGGTGGTGATCTCCCTGCTCAACTCCTATTCCGGTGTGGCCGCGGCGGCCGCCGGTTTCGTGGTGGGATCCCAGCTGCTGATCGTGGCCGGAGCCATGGTCGGAGCGGCGGGCCTGATCCTCACCCAGGTGATGTGCACAGGCATGAATCGCTCCCTAGTGAGCGTGCTGTTCGGTGGTGCCCTCGGTGGCAGTGCCCACGTCGGCGGAGGCGGTGACGAAGCCGGCTACACCCGCATCGTGAGCTGTAGCGCCGAAGAGTGCGCGATGGCCCTCGAAACTGCCGAACGGGTGGTGTTCGTGCCTGGCTACGGCCTAGCGGTGGCCCAGGCCCAGCACGCCCTCCGCGAGCTCTCCAAGCTTCTCGAGGCCAAGGGAGCTGAGGTGAGCTACGCCATTCACCCGGTGGCCGGACGCATGCCCGGTCACATGAATGTGCTGCTGGCGGAGGCCGATGTGCCCTACGAGCAGCTTCTGGAGATGGAGACCATCAACCCTGAATTCCCCCGCACCGATGTGGTGATCGTGCTCGGGGCCAACGACGTGGTGAACCCCGACGCCAAGAACGATCCCCAGAGCCCCCTCTACGGGATGCCCGTGCTGGAGGTGGATCAGGCCCGTCAGGTGTTTGTGGTCAAGCGCAGCATGGGGGCCGGCTACGCCGGCATCAAGAACGCCCTGTTCGAGCTGCCGCAGACCGCGATGGTCTTCGGTGATGCCAAGGCAGTGCTGCAGCAGCTCTGCTCGGAGGTGCGCAGCGCCGGCTGAGACTGGCCCGATGGAGCCGACCCACCTGCTGCAGGAGCTGGATCTTCAGCCCTTCCGCCAGCGCTTCCCCTGGATCGGGGCTGATCTGCAAACCCTGCGGGACACCCTGCGCCGCGATCCCCTTGGACCGGACTGCGGCACCCCGATCCCCATCCCCATCGGCCCCTCTGAGAGCCTGCTGGTCATGCTCGACCCTGCCCCGGGGGCTGACCCCCTCGGGCTCGTGGTGCTGATGCATGGCCTGGGCGGCAGCAGCGAGCGTGAGGGCCTGCGTCGGATGGGGCAGGCCCTGCAGCAGGCGGGCTTTTCCGTCTTGCGCCTGAACATGCGCGGGGCGGGGCCCGGGCGGCACTTGGCCCGCGGCACCTATGCCGCCAACAGCAATCGGGATCTGCTGCCGGTGCTGCATCAGGCCCGGGAGCTGGCGCAGGGTCGCCCCTTGCTGGGCATGGGCATCTCCCTGGGGGGCACCAAGTTGCTGAATGCCCTCCTCAGTGGCCCTGGGTTGCTGGATGCCCTGGTGACCATCAGCTCCCCTCTGGATCTGGAGGGCTGCTCGCGTCAGATCGAGTTGCCCCGCAACCGCCTCTACCAGCACTGGCTGCTGAAGCGCCTGGTGGATCAGACCCTGGCCGATCCCTTCGGCGTTAGCCCCGAGGAGCGCCGTGCCCTGCTCGAGCCCGGCCCCCGCACGATTCGGGAGTTTGACGCTGCCATCACGGCACCCCGTTGGGGCTATCCCTCGGTGGAGGAGTACTACCGCCAGGCCAGCCCCCTCGCCGCCCTGCTGCAGGGAGCGGTGGAGCTTCCCCCCTGCTTAATCGTTCACGCCGAGGACGATCCCTGGGTGCCGGTGGCCCCCGCTCGGAAGCTGCTGGAGGCTCGGATCCCTGGTCTGCAGGTGCTGCTGACCCCCCAGGGCGGCCATAACGGCTTCCATGCCCCCGAGGGCTGCTGGGGCGATCAGCTCACGGCCGGCTGGCTAAGGCGGCAAGTGGCATCCGCTTCACAATCCACGGCTCAATCGGGACCCCCTCGATCAGGTGCTCCCTCAGGATCCGCGCGATCCGCTCCGGGCTGACCCCTCCATAGACGATCCCATCGGGCCAGATCAGCAGCACCGGCCCCTCAGCGCAAATGCGCAGGCAGTCGGCCTTGGTGCGCAGCACGATCCCCTCGGGCCGCGCCGGATCCTCCAGGCCCCACTCCCGCACCAATCGCTTGAGGGTGTCCCAGCTGGCGGCACCCAGGGCTGGATCGGGGCAGCAGAGCGCCTTGGCCGGCGTGGCGCAGAGCAGCAGGTGGTGGCTGATCAAGCCGGCAGTGCCGCAGTCGGGCGGGCGTTCAGCCGGGCTGCAGCCTCACGCACCGCCGTACGGCTCCAGGCGTCGACGGCCAGCACGTCGCCCAGAGAGGGATCGGCTTTGAGATCGGCCTTGTGGCGATCACACACCACCTCGATCAAGCGGGGGATATCGAGGAAGTGGATCTGCTCCTCGAGGAAGAGGGCCACCGCCTGCTCGTTGGCGGCGTTCATCACCGCCGGCATCGTGCCGCCGGCGCGGCCCGCGGCGTAGGCCAGCTCCATGCAGGGGTATTTGGCCGGGTCGGGCTTGCGGAAGGTGAGGGAGCCCACTTCGGTGAGATCGAGGCGGCGCCAGGGGGTTTCCAGGCGCTCGGGCCAGCTCATGCAATAGAGGATCGGCAGCTTCATGTCGGGCCAGCCCAGTTGCCCCAGCACCGAAGAATCGGCCAGTTCCACCATCGAGTGGATGATCGATTGGGGGTGGATCACGATCTCGATGTGGTCGTAATCGAGGCCGAACAGGTAGTGGGCCTCGATCACCTCCAATCCCTTGTTCATCAGGGAGGCGGAATCCACCGTGATCTTGCGGCCCATGCTCCAGTTGGGATGACTGGTGGCATCGGCCACCGTGGCCTTATGCAGATCAGCGGCATCCCAGTCGCGGAAGGCTCCACCACTGGCGGTGAGCTGGATGCGGCGCAACCCCGGAGTGGGCACGCCGGTGCTGAGGCGGGCGGTGTCGGCCCAGGGGGTGCCCTGCAGGCACTGGAAGATCGCGGAGTGCTCGGAATCGGCAGGCAGTAGGCGCGAGCCGCTCTTGGCCAGCTCCGGCAGCACCACCGGGCCCGCGGCGATCAGGGTTTCCTTGTTGGCCAGGGCCAGATCCTTGCCGGCGCGGATCGCGGCCAGGGTGGGCAGCAGGCCGGCGCAGCCCACGATGCCGGTCACCACCAGATCGGCCGACGGCCAGGCGGCAGCGGTGCAGATCCCCTCGGATCCGCCCACCAGTTCGGGCAGCTTGGCGGGCCGTGCGGCAGGTTCGAGGGCTTCAAGGCGGGCGCGCAGCTCCGCCACGCGCTCGGCATCGGCCAGGGCCACCACTTCGGGAGCGTGGCGCTGGATCTGGGTGATCAGCAGATCAAGGTTGTTGCCGGCCGTCAGGGCCACCACCCGGAAGCGATCGGGAAAATCCTCCACGATCTCGAGGGTCTGGGTGCCGATCGAACCGGTGGAGCCGAGCACTGAGAGGGCTTTCACGGCGAGGCTCCGTTGATCTGGGCCACAAGTTTCCCATTGCCGGGCGCCTAGCGTGCTGGGCACCCTCTCTTGTGTGATGGCTGAGCAGCCCACTCCTCCCCAGGCGCGCTGGCCCTATCTGCTGGGCTGCGGCCTGGCGATGGGATCCGCCGATGTGGTGCCCGGGGTGTCTGGAGGCACCATGGCTTTCATCCTCGGCATCTACGGGCAGCTGCTGGAGGCGATCTCCGGCTTTGATCTCGAGCTGCTCGCCCTGCTGCGCCGCGGTGCCTGGCAGCAGGCGGCCCAACGCATTCACCTCGGTTTTCTGATTCCCCTGGTTTGCGGCCTGGCGGGATCGGTGCTGCTGCTGGTGCGCCCGATCACCTGGTTGTACGAGCACCAGCCGGCTGAGCTGTTCTCGTTGTTCTTCGGCTTGATCGTGGGCTCGATCCTGCTGATTGCCAGGCACGCCCACTGGGGCCGATCCGGTCTGGTGGCGATGGCCGCCGGCGTGCTCGGAGCCCTGCTGCTGGTCACCAGCACCCCGGTGACCATGCCGCACGACCCCTTCACCCTCTTCTGGAGTGGGGCGGTGGCGATCATGGCGATGATCCTGCCGGGCGTGTCGGGATCGTTCCTGCTGCTGGTGCTCGGGCAATACCAGCACGTGATGGAGTCGGTGAAGGGCCTCGATCTCGGCACCCTGGTGCCCTTTGCCCTGGGCTGCGCCACCGGATTGCTGCTGTTCGTGCGCCTGCTCAAATGGCTGCTCGAGCGCTGGCATGGCCAGACCGTGGCCCTGCTCGTGGGTTTCATGGTCGGATC
This sequence comes from Cyanobacteria bacterium M_surface_10_m1_298, assembly GCA_016882485.1. Lineage (GTDB taxonomy): Bacteria > Cyanobacteriota > Cyanobacteriia > PCC-6307 > Cyanobiaceae > Vulcanococcus. The sequence continues at coordinate 40,720 of VGPT01000007.1, read as the reverse complement.
CCTCTGGAAGATCTGGCCCTTCCGCACCGTTCTGGAGAGCACCGTCAATGCCAAGGGCAAGGTGATCGTGCTGCGCGATGCCCTGGCCGCCCCCACCAGTGCCTCCGCCCTGGCGCTGGCCCTGCTGCTGATGGGCCTGGGGGTGCTGTTGGTGGTGGGTCTGGAGCGCCTGCAGGAGCAGGTGGGCAGCGCTGAGATGGGCGGCTGATCCAGACCCCTTGCTGGAGAAGGGAAACTAGGGGCTGCACTCGGCAGCCCTGATGGTGGATTCGGCCTCCGGCGATCGCGGACACCCCCCCGAGCAGTGGGGCTCCTCCCTGGGGTTTGTGCTGGCCGCTGCCGGCAGCGCAGTGGGCCTCGGCAACCTCTGGGGCTTCGCTTACCGGGCCTCCCAGGGGGGCGGAGCGGCCTTTGTGCTGCTGTATGTCTTGATCGTGTCTCTGGTGTGCCTGCCCGTTCTGGTGGCGGAGATGGTGCTCGGGCGCAGCACCGGACACGCGCCTCTGGTGGCGCCGATCACCGCCGGAGGCCGCCGCTGGGCTCCCCTGGGCTGGCTCTACATCGCCGCCTCCGTGGGGATCCTCAGCTACTACGCCGTGCTGATGGGCTGGACCGGTCGCAGCCTGCTGCATGCCATCAGTGCTCCCCTGCCGGCCGACATGGCCGCAGCGCAGGGCTTTTTCGCCGGCATCAGCAGTGGGGGTGATGCCGTCTTGGGCCACCTGGTCAGCCTTGCCCTCACCGGAGTGGTGGTGGCTGCTGGCGTGAGGGGAGGGATCGAGAAGCTCTCCCGTTGGGGCATGCCTCTGCTGTTTGTTCTGCTGCTTGCCCTGTTGGTCTGGGCCTCGTTTCTGCCCGGTGCCCACCTGGGCTACCAAGACTTCCTGTTGCGCTGGGATGCCAGCAAACTCACCGACCTCACCACGATCCGCAACGCCTTCACCCAGGCGTTTTTCTCGATCGGGGCAGGGATCGGCTGCATCCTGGCCTACGCCTCCTATCTCGATCGCCGCAGCGGGATCCCCGGCGAGGCGGTGGCGGTGGTGGGGATGGACACGGCGGTGGGCCTGATGGCCGGCTGCGTCACCTTCCCGATCGTGGCCAGCTTTGCCCTTGGCGATGTGGTGAGCGGCAGCACCGTTGGCACCCTGTTCATCGCCCTGCCTACGGGCCTGGCTTCCCTGGGGGGCGCGGGGCGATTGGTGGCCGCGGCCTTTTTCTTCCTGGCCTACATCGCTGCGATCACCTCCTCGGTGTCTCTGCTGGAGGTGCCGGTGAGCTCACTGATGGATCGCCTGGGATGGCCCCGGGCGCGAGCGGTTTGGCTGATGGTGCTGGTGATCGCCGTGATCGGCTTGCCGTCGGCCCTGGATGTGGCCGTGCTGGAGCGCATGGATGCCTTGTTTGGAGGGGTGTGCCTGATTGCCGGGGGCTTGCTGATGGCCCTGCTGATGGGCTGGCGTGCTCCCGATCGTTTGCGCACGGATTTGCAGGAGTCGGGCACCTCGCCGGGGCTGCTCCGCTTGCTGCAACTGGCCTTGCGCTGGGTGTCGGTGCCCGTGATTGCCTGTGGGCTGGTGATCTCGATCGTGGATCTGGCGCGGAGCTGGAGCGCTTCTGGCGCTTAACTGATTCGAGCTCTCGTCCCCCCATGGCGATCGGACCCCAGTGGCTGCAACGCTTCAACTTCATTGAGCGGGCCAAGCTGGAGCGTCAGCTCTGGGATGCCTTCGAGCGCGGTGAGCCGATCGAGCAGCTGGTGGAGCAGTGCGAGCCGGGCTTCCAGAAGGAGGTCTGGAGCACCACCGCCCAGCGCATCCGCAAGATCGAGCAGATGATGCGCGATCAACAGGGCCCTCAGGGTTAGGAGTGGTGTTGTCCCGCTAGGTCATCCAGCGCACGGGTCCCGGCTGGCGGCCGAGTTGCGGGTCTGAGCTGATCAGCAGGATTCCCTCGCAGCTGGCCTGCGACAGGAGTAGGCCATCAAACGGATCCGTGGTGTTGCGCAACCAACCGGAGAGGGCCAGCACATGGGCCGGCAGGATCGGCAGCTCATCCCAACCGCAATCCAGAAGGGCACGCCGCAACACCGAAACGTTCAGCCGGAAGCCGGGCCGCCGCAGAGCACCTTTCTGCATCAGTTCCCAGAGGCTGGCCACGCTGAACACTGGGGTGGTGTCGTGTGCTTCGAGCAGGGCTGCCAGAGCCGATGGCAGCCGTTCGGGGGAGGCCATCGCCCAGACCAGCAGATGGGTGTCGATCAAGTAGCGCATCAGAGCAGCCGATCGAAGTCATCGGGCACCGAGCAGAGCCCGCGGAGCCGGCCCAGGCGGCTGTGAGGCACGGCCTCTGCGATGGAGGTGACCTGCACCATCGGCCGGCCCGCCTTGCAGATCACAAACGACTGTCCGGCCGCTGCCTCAGACACCAACTGAGAGAGCTGAGTTTTGGCCTCATGCATGTTGACCCGGCGCACGGTGATGGAGGGGTGGTGGTGTGTGTTGGCGCCTCTCTGAGCTGAGTCGACTTGGTCGACCAACCACAGACACACGCCACACAGAGCATTCCCACCCGCCGCCGACCTGGGTTAGCTGCGAATCCAGTCCGTCACTCCACCGGGTTTGTCGATCAGTTCGATGCCCTGGGCCTTGAGCTCATCGCGAATGCGGTCGGCGCTGGCGAAATCGCGGGAGACCTTGGCGGCCTGGCGCGCTTCGATCTGGGCCTGGATCGCCCCATCGCTGAGGCCACCGCTGAAACCATCGGCTGGAGCTTGCTCTTCATGCACCAGCCCCAGTACGGCGCTCAACTCCTGCAGCAGGGCCAGTTGCTGCTGGCTCTCGGGCTGCTTCAACTCCAGCCTGGCGCTGTCATCTCCGCGCTCAAGGCGATTGGCGAGGGCCCGCAGGGGTTTGGCCAGTTCAAACAGCACTGCCAGGGCCGCCGAGGTGTTGAGGTCGTCGTCCATCGCGGCGGCGAAGCGCTCGCGGGCGTCGCCGGCGAGCCCGAGCCGCAACTCAGGGGTGCTGCTGGTGAGGCCGAGGGCGGCGTTGAGACCCTTCCAACCGGTGGCGGCGGCCTCGAGGGCTTCGGCGGTGAAGTCGAGCGGTTTGCGGTAGTGGGCCTGCAGGGTGAACAGCCGCAATGTCATCGGCGACACGCCCGAATCCAGCAGGGCTCGGATCGTGGTGAAGTTGCCGAGCGATTTGCTCATCTTCTGGCCGCCCACGTTCACCATGCCGTTGTGCAGCCAGTAGTGGGCGAGCTCCTTGCCGGTGGCGGCTTCTGATTGGGCGATCTCGTTCTCGTGGTGCGGGAACACCAGATCCGCGCCGCCGAGGTGAATGTCGATCGTGTCGCCCAGCTCCTCTCGCACCATTGCCGAGCACTCGATGTGCCAACCGGGGCGCCCCTGGCCCCAGGGGGAGGGGAAGCTGGGTTCGCCGGGTTTGGCGCCTTTCCAAAGGGCGAAATCGAAGGGGTGCTGCTTGCGCGCTTCTTCCTCAGACGCCACGCGGCCGGCGGCGTTGTCCTGCTGCTGCTCGAGGTCGCGGCCGCTGAGCTTGCCGTAGCCGGCGTGCTTCATCACGGCGAAATACACATCACCATCGGCGAAATAGGCGGCGCCTTTGGCCTCCAGTTCGCTGATCAGCGCGCGGATCGCATCGAGGCTGCGGGTGGCCCGCGGCATGCGATCGGGGGGAAGGATGTTGAGCCGCGCCATGTCGGCCACAAAGGCCTCGATGTTGCGCTCGCTCACCGCCTCCATCGAGCTGCCCTCTTCGGCGGCGCGGTTGAGGATCTTGTCGTCGATATCGGTGTAGTTCTGCACGAACGTCACCGCATAACCGCTCCAGCGCAGGTAGCGGCGCAGCACATCCCAGGCGATGTAGCTGCGGGCATGACCCAGGTGGCAGAGGTCGTAGACCGTGACCCCGCAGCAGTAGATGCTCACCTTGCCGGGTTCGATCGGCTGGAACTCCTCAACGCGGCGGGTGAGGGTGTTGGTGAGCTTGAGGGTCATCGCGCTGCTGCTTACTTGGCTTCCATCCAGTTGGGGCCGACACCTGTCTCCACCACCAAGGGCACAGACAGATCAACCGCGCGCTCCATGGTTGCACGCGTGAGGTGCAGCACGGGCTCGAGGGCCTCGGGCGCCGCCTCCAGCACCAGTTCATCGTGCACCTGCAGCAGCAGCCGCGCCGGCAGCCCACTGGCGGCGAGCTTGTGCTGGAGCTGCACCATTGCCAGCTTGATGATGTCGGCGCTGGAACCCTGGATCGGAGCGTTGGCGGCGGCCCGCAGCTGCTGGGCCTCCATGCCGCCGCGGCGGGCTACCTCCAGATCGATCTCGAGCGGGTCTTTGCCCAGCAGGCGGCCGAGGCCGGAGGGATCGAAGGCAAAAGGGCGCCGGCGGCCCAGGATCGTTTCCACATAGCCCCGCGACAGAGCCAGTCGCTCCTGCAGTTCCAGGAAGGCGAACACCTTCGGGTAGCGCTGCTTGTATTTGCTCAGAAACTCCTTGGCTTCAGCCTGGCTGACGCCGGTTTCGCGGGCGAAGCGCTGGGCACCCATGCCGTAGATCACGCCGAAGTTGATCGTTTTGCCCAGGCGGCGCTCATCGGCGCTCACCTCGTCTTTTTCCAGCAGCAGGCGTGCGGTGAGGGCGTGCACGTCGTCGCCGTTGCGGTAGGCCTCCACCAGCACCTCTTCTCCGGAGAGGTGGGTGAGGATGCGCAGCTCAATCTGGGAGTAGTCGGCGCTGATCAGTTGCCAGCCGGCCTCCGGCAGGAAGGCCTTGCGGATCCGGCGCGAAAACTCGGTGCGGATGGGGATGTTTTGCAGGTTGGGGTTGCTGCTGCTCAGTCGCCCGGTGGCGGTCACCGCCTGGTTGAAGTCGGTATGCACCCGGCCGGTTTCCGCTTCCATCAGCGCCGGCAGGGCATCGACGTAGGTGCTTTTGAGTTTGCTCAGGGTGCGGTGCTCCAGCACCAGGGGCACCACGGGATGGGCGTCTTCCAGCTTTTCGAGCACGGTGGCATCGGTGCTCCAGCCGGTTTTGGTCTTGCGGGATTTCTTGCGATCCAGCCCCAGGGTGTCGAACAACAGCTCCCCCAGCTGCTTGGGGGAGGCGAGATTGAACTCGGTGCCGGCGGCTGCCTTGGCCTCAGCCTCGAGGCGCTCCAGCGTTTGCCCCAGCTCGCGGCTCAGTGCGGCCAGGTAATCGGTGTCGATGCGGATGCCAGTGGCTTCCATCTGCGCCAGCACCGGCTCCAGGGGCAGCTCCACCTGATCGAGTAAGGCCGGCAGTTGTGGTCCGAGCTCTGTGAGCTGGCCGCGCAGCAGGGGCGTCAGCCGGTAGGTGACGTGCACGTCCATGCCGCAATACAGAGCGGCCTGCTCGATCGGCACGGCGGAGAAATTGGCGCCTTTGGGCACCAGTTCGCCATAGCTGGTGGGCAGGAAGCCGAAGTTGCGTTGGGCCAGGATCTCGAGGCCGTGCTTGGCGTTGGCGTCGCGCAGGTAATCCGCCAGAAGGGTGTCCATCACCACGCCCTCCAGGGAAAGCCCGTGGCGCAACAGGATCAGGCGGTCGTATTTGGCGTTTTGCAGGGTTTTGGGGTGCTGGGCGCTGCTGAGCCAGGGGGCTAGAGCAGAGAGCACCTGATCGAGGGGCAGCTGCGCGGGCGGCGGGTTGAGCAGATCGGGCGTGTCTTCAGTGCCCGCAGCCGGTTGATGCCCGATCGGGATGTAAGCCAGATCGCTCAGCCCCTCACCCCAGCAGAGGCCAATGCCCACCAATTCCGCCTGGAAGGGGTTGAGGCTGGTGGTTTCGGTATCAAGGGCGATGGGCTTGCTCGCCTCGACGCTCGCCAGCAGGCGATCCACCAGAGCAGCCAGGGCGGCCTCGCTGTTGATCAGTTCCGGTTTGAGTGCCGGCAGGTTGGCCTCGGGGGGGGAGGCCATTGGTTCTGCGTCTGCGGGCTGTCCGAGGTTGGTCGACTGAGTCGACTCACCTTGGACACTCCCATTCACCGCACCTGAGCTCCCAGCAGATGGCAGCGGATCCGGTGCCTCGAGGGAGAACACCTCCGCAAAGCTGTTCACCTGACGCCGGAGGCTGAATAGCTCCAGCTCTTCAAGGCTCTCGGCCAGGGCCTCGGCCTTGACGGCACCGAGCTCCAGCCGCGGCTCGGCAGGCAGCGGGATGTCCACCAGGATTTCGGCCAGCATCCGCGAGCGGTAGGCGTTCTCCCGATCGCTGCTGAGCTTGCCGAGTAGGGCCCCCTTCAGCGCTCCTTTGGGATCCTTCGCTTTCGGCCCAGCGGCCTCAAGCTGCTCGAGGGCTCCATAGATGCCATCGAGATCTCCATGGGCCTGGAGCAGGGTGATGGCGGTTTTGGGGCCCACGCCTTTCACCCCAGGGATGTTGTCGCTGCTGTCTCCGGTGAGGGCCTTGAGGTCGACCACCTCTTCGGGCGTGACCCCGAGCTTGGCGACCACCCCCTCGCGGCGGATCTCCACCGGACCACTGCTTTTGGCATAGGGGCCGCCACCCATGTAGAGCACGGCGATGTCGCGCTGGTCGTCCACCAGCTGGAACAGATCCCGGTCGCCGGAGAGGATCCTCACCCGCCAGCCCTGGTTGGCAGCGCGGTTGGCCAGGGTGCCCAGCACGTCATCGGCCTCATAGCCGGGAGCCATGCAGAGCGGAATGTCGAGGGCCTGCTCGAGGATCTGCTGGAGATTGGCGAGGTCCTGGAAGAAGTGTTCCGGGGCTACGTCACGATGGGCTTTGTAGGCCTCGTCAGCTTCATGGCGGAAGGTGGGTTCAGCTGTGTCGAAGGCGATCACCACCCCCTGGGGGGTCAGACCTTTGCAGTTGTCCAGCAGGGCCTTGAGAAACCCGTAGGTCACCGAGGTGGGGACCCCCTCTTTGGTGCTGAGCCCTCCCTCGCCCCCCTTGCTGAAGGCGTAAAAACTGCGGAAGGCCAGGGAGTGACCATCCACCAGCAGCAGCAGGGGTTTGAGGGTGGAGTTGCCGCCGGTCAAAACGCCCTGGGGGTGCAGTCGCCCCAGACTGACAGAACAGGACAGGCCGCCTTCAGTGGCTGTGGCCGTTATCGCTGGTGGCTTGAGCGCCGCTGGGATGCCGCCCGGCCGCCCCTGCTGTTCATCGGGCTCAATCCTTCGCGGGCCACCGCTGAGTGCGATGACCCCACCCTTCGGCGCTTGCAGGGGTTTGCCCGCTCCTGGGACTTCGGACGGCTCGAGGTGCTGAATCTGTTTTCACGCCTGTCTGCTTCCCCGGCCGTGCTGCGCCGCAGCGCTGATCCGGTGGGGGAGGAGACCGATCATTGGCTGCGCAGGCGGTTGCGGGATCTCGATCAACAGCCCGGTGGGGCGGTGTGGCTCGGCTGGGGCAATGGAGGTTGCTGGAAGAATCGTGATCAGCAGGTGCTGGCTGTGCTGCAGGCTTGTGAGAGTCCACTGGTGGCGATCGGCCTCACCGCCAGCGGTCAGCCCCGCCATCCGCTCTATGCCCCCAAGGCTGCGCAGCCGCTGGCCTTGACCCATCCTGGGGATGAGCTTCGGCCTCGTTCCCGCTGGCGATGATCCGTACCCCCAGCCGCTACGCCATCCACCTGTTGCTCTCGGGGGGGCACGAACAGGTGGTGTCGTTCCCCAGCCTCGATGCCTTTCAGCAGTGGTACGGCACGGTGCTCAACGCGGGGCCGGCTGATGCCTTCATCAACGTTCCGATCACCGACCTGCCGGGGGAGTATTTGGTGGTGCGGCCCAGTGCTGTGAAGGGAATCCGGGTGGAGCCGATCTACGGCGCCCTTGATGACGATGACGTTTGAGGGGAACAGCCCAGAGCTGCTCTGGGGCACCTCATTTTTTGCAGGCTCCCTGGCGCAGCTCACGGCCCGCTTGAGCGGTTTGCCGGCGGTGGTTCTGCTGTTGGCGGTGGGTCTGCTGATCGGCCAGGCGGGGCTCGATCTGGTGAACCCTGAGCGCCTTGGGGGTGGTTTGGAGTCGCTGGTGGGCCTGCTGGTGAGCCTGGTGCTCTTCGATGGCGGCTTGAACCTGCGCCTGGCGGGCCGGGAGCTGCAGCGCAGGGTGATTCAGCTGGTGTTCGCCCGCTGCCTGCTCGGTCTGCTGGGGGGTGCGGTGTTGGCCCATGAACTGGCGGGTCTGAGCTGGCCCCTGGCCTGGGTGTTTGCGGCGATCGCTCTGGGAACGGGCCCCACGGTGATCACCCCGATGGTGCGGCAGATGGCCCTGGTGCCCCGCTTGGCCGGGGTGCTGGAGGCGGAGGGCCTGATCCTGGAGCCGGTCGGGGCGGTGCTGGCCCTGGTGCTGCTGCAGTTGGCTCTTGGCGATCTGCAGCACTGGGATGCAGTGCTCCCTCTTCTGCTGCTGAGGCTTGGAGGGGGTGCCTTGCTGGGTGCCCTGACGGGCTGGCTGCTGGTGTTGGGGCTTCAGCGCCTGCCCGCCGATGCGGACGCCCTGAAGCTGCAACTCACGCTCGGGGTGTTGTTCCTGCTGGTGAGCGGTATCCAAGCGTTCTTGCCGGAGGCTGGTCTGCCGGCGGCGGTGGCTGCGGGCGTGGTGGTGGGTCTGCGACTCGATGAGCAGGCGACTCAGCTCGATGAATGGATCGCCCAATTGGCCCAGCTGGCGATCACGGTGCTCTTCCCTTTGCTGGCGGCGGATCTGTCCTGGGGAGAGCTCAGCCCCCTGGGCTGGGGCGGCCTCACCTGCGTGCTGGCGTTGATGCTGTTCCGTTGGCCTGTGGTGCAGGTGGCGGGGCTGGGGCTGCCGGCCTTGCGTTGGTCCGACAAGTTGATGCTCAGCTGGGTGGCGCCGCGGGGCATCGTCACCGCAGCGGTGGCCAGCCTGTTTGCCCTCAAGCTCAGCGCCGCCGGCCTGCCCGGTGGCGGCGCACTCAAGGGGCTGGTGTTCCTCACCATCGTGGTCACCGTGGCCCTGCAAGGGTTCACGGCGCCGCTGCTGGCTGAGCGACTCGGTCTAAAGGCTGCGCTCGATCCGGGAGCGGGCCTCTCCGCTGGGTTGGAGCAGCAGCCAGGTGGTGAGCAGATCGGGCCCCTGAAGACTGCCGAGTAGGGCGGCCCGCAGGGTTTTCATCAACACCCCCTTCTTCACTCCGGCATCGGCGACGGCTTTGCCGAGCAGCTCCTGGGCGGCTTCGGCGCTGAGGTGCCCGGAGGGCAGATGTTGCAGCAGGGCCTGCAGGGCCGGGCGAGCCCCCTCTTGATCCAGCTGTTGCAGGGCCGCTTCGCTCAGCTCCGGCCTCTCGAAGAAGGGCCGCGCCTGGGCTATGCCGTCCTGAAGGGTGACCAGCGAGGGGCCGAGCAATTCGCAGAGCTCGAGCAGCCAGGAGCTGTCGGTGGCGCTCCAACCCTGGGCGCTCCACAGCGGTTGCAGGTCTTCGAGCAGTTGCTCCGGGCTGCGTTCGTGGAGTACCTGGCTGTTGAGCCAGTTGAGCTTGTCCCAGTCGAAGCGCGCCCCGGCCTTGTTCACGCGATCGAAGCCGAACACTTCTGCGGCCTCGCTAAGGCTGAAGCGCTCCTCCATGCCTTCCGGCGGAGACCAGCCCAGCAGGGTCATGTAATTCGCCAGGGCCTCGGCGGTGTAGCCCTGGTCACGGAAATCGCTAACCGAGGTGACCCCATCCCGTTTCGAGAGCTTCTTGCCCTCTTTGTTGAGGATCAGAGGCGTGTGGGCGAACTCGGGTTCGGGAGCCCCGAGGGCGGCGTAGAGCAGCAGTTGCTTGGCGGTGTTGGCGATGTGGTCTTCACCGCGGATCACGTGGGTGATGGCCATGGTGGCGTCATCCACCACCACCACCAGGTTGTAGAGGGGATCACCGATCTGGTCGGCGGGGGCCCGGCGTGCGATCACCATGTCGCCGCCCAGATCGGAGCCCGACCAGCGCATCTCGCCCCGCACCAGATCGGTCCAGGTGATCACCGCGTCGTCATCGATGCGGAAGCGGATCGTGGCTTCGCGCCCTTCGGCGATGAAGGCCTGCTCCTGTTCTGCGCTGAGGTCGCGGTGGCGGTTGTCGTAGCGGGGGGCGCGGTTTTCGGCAGCCTGCCGTTCGCGCATCTCCGTGAGCTCCGCTTCGCTGGCGTAACAGCGGTAGGCCTTGCCGGAATCGAGCAGTTGTTGGATCGCGCTTCGGTGCGAGTCGATCCGTGCGCTCTGGATCACCGGTTCGCCATCCCAGTGGAGCCCCAGCCATTGCAGGCCTTCGAGGATGTTGGCGGTGTATTCAGGCTTGCTGCGTTCCTTGTCGGTGTCTTCGATGCGCAGCAGGAATTGCCCGCCGTGATGGCGAGCAAACAGCCAGTTGAACACTGCCGTTCGGGCGGTGCCGATGTGAAGCGTCCCCGTCGGGCTGGGGGCGAGACGCACACGGACCGCCGCTCCAGTTCCTGACACTGGTGTTGCCTCAATGTTGAGAACGGGACTGACGGGGCTCGAACCCGCAACTTCCGCCGTGACAGGGCGGTGCTCTAACCGATTGAACTACAGTCCCATGAGCGCTCAAAGAGCTCTCCCAGTCAGGGCTTTGCGGCCTCGCCTGGATCGCTGTCGCGACCTCAAAAGTATCCGTTGTCGCCCTGCCCTCCGTCAACAACCCCGTCAACAACCCCGTCCATAACCTCAGCGGGAACGCCTCCGGAATGGCACAAAAAAAGCCCGTCCGAAGACGGGCTTTGGAATGCAATTGCTCCAGCGAGGCTGAAGCAACGTGTGATCAGGATGTGATCAGGGACGGAAACCTGCGGGTTCAATCAGGCGCACTTGGTTACCACGAGCAGTGAACTCGCGGCCTTGGTCGCTTTGGACGACCACGCGACCGCCGGATTTGACGCGGATCACCCGGGCACGAACCCAGCCGAGGGCGGCTGATTCCAGAACCTTGACCACATCACCGGGCTGTAGATCCAACTCCATGTCCGGAAACGAGAGACTGCAAGGAGGGGGCACCGAACGCGCCGTGGAGGACTTGAACCCCCGACATCAGGTTTTGGAGACCTGCGTTCTACCAACTGAACTAACGGCGCAGGGCCGATGTCCCCTCAGTCGAGGCACCTGGCGAGCCCGGTGCCTCAGCGGGCCACAACCCAGAGATTGTGGCGATGGTGCTGTAACCGCGAAGGCCTCAGCGATCGAAGCGCTGCTTAACGCGAGTGGCTTTGCCCACCCGGTCACGCAGATAGAAGAGCTTCGCCCGGCGCACTTTACCGCGACGTTCCACCTTGATGGAAGCCACCTGGGGACTGTGAATCATGAACACACGCTCCACGCCCACGCCCTGGAAGATGCGGCGAACGGTGATGGTCTCGTTCAGGCCGCCGTGGCGCTTGGCGATCACAACGCCCTCGTAGGGCTGGATGCGTTCCTTGTTGCCCTCGGTGATGCGCACGCCCACGCGGACGGTGTCGCCCACGTAGATGTCAGGCAGCTCCTTGGGATTTTTGGCGATCTGCTCGGCTTCGAAGGCCTGCATCAGCGCGTAGGCGCTGAGCTTGCCCACGGTGGCCTTGGCAGCAGCAGGCTTCTTCTCGGCAACAGCAACGCTGGCCTGAGCTTCAGGCGCAGCCTCGGCGCTGGCAGCTTCGTTGACCTCTTCGCTCTGGATCTCGACGTTCTGGATGTCGTCAGTCATGTCTTTGGATTCCGCTGCCATCCCAGCTCCGTAAAACGCCTGGCCAAACAACCAGTGTACTGGCTCAAGGTGCCGCTTCCCCTCGGCCCCATTTCCGCAGCAGCGCCTGGGCGGCCATGCTGCCGCCGGTCACCAGCATCCAGAGCAGTCCCAGCCCGTTGAGCAGCACCACCACTGGCTCGGCGGCGGGGCCCAGCCACTCCCCTTCGTGGAGCACCATCAGCCAGTGCACCTGATCGCGACTGAGCCCTCCCCAGTCTTTCAGCAGGCGATAGCTCATGCCGCTGCAAACAGTCACCAGCAACGGGGCGAGCACCACAGGGGCCGCGGCCGCATGCAGGCGGCGCAGCAGAACCAAGGGCTTGCTCATCGCGGGAGAGCCTGGCGGCAGGAACTCGGGATCAGGTTCTAACTTGCAAAGAGCAGGCCTGCACCGCTGGGATGAACCTCTTCGCCGATTTGCTGGCCGCCACCCAGAAGGAACAGCAGGGTCAAAGCGCGCAGCCGGTGGTCACCCAGACCGGACCCCGCATTCAGAAAAGCCGCCGCGGCGTTGAGGTGAAGAGCGCCCGCGAGATCGAAACGATGCGCCAGGCCAGCCGCATCGTGGCCACGGTGCTCCGCGAAATCATGGAGATGGCCGCTCCGGGGATGACCACCGGAGACCTTGATGCTCACGCGGAGAAGCGCATCCGAGAGATGGGCGCCGTGCCCAGCTTCAAGGGCTACCACGGGTTCCCCGCCAGCATCTGCGCCTCGATCAACAACGAGGTGGTGCACGGCATCCCCAGCAACAAGCGGGTGATTAAGGCCGGTGATCTGGTCAAGATCGACACCGGGGCCTACTTCGACGGCTACCACGGCGACAGCTGCGTGAGCCTCTTGGTGGGTGAGGGCGCTCCCGATCACGCCAAGGCCCTGGCCAAGGTGGCCCAGGAATCGTTGATGAAGGGCCTGGCCACGGTGAAGGCCGGCAGCACCCTGCTGGATCTGGCTGGGGCGGTGCAGGATCACGTTGAGGCCCATGGCTTCGCGGTGGTGGAGGACTACACCGGTCACGGCGTGGGCCGGAACCTGCACGAGGAGCCCTCGGTGTTCAACTACCGCACCCGGGAGCTTCCCAACATGAAGCTGCGGGCAGGAATGACCCTGGCGGTGGAGCCGATCCTCAATGCCGGCAGCAAGGCCTGCCGCACCCTCAAGGACCGTTGGACTGTGGTCACCGTGGATGGAAGCCTTTCGGCCCAGTGGGAGCACACGATCGCGGTGACCGGCGACGGCTGCGAAATCCTCACGGATCGCGACTTCTAGGGCCGGCTCACGGCCCGGAAGTAGAGCCAGCGGCTCAGGGTGCTGATCGGCATCAACAGATAGGTGAGGGGATTGGGGGTCACGATCACCAGCCCGCAGTTCCAGCTCACCTGCCGCAGGATTTCTCCAGCCACGAAATCGGCGCTCATTAGGCCGATGGGGTTGAGGGCTGATCGAAACGGGCCCAGCACCAGGCGGCGGATGCGCAGTTGGGGACCCGCCAGATCCAGGCTGCGCAGGCTCAGCAGCTGCCCCACGAGTCGTTTGCTGATTTCGTAGAGCGGACTCACGGCCGCCTGGATCTCCGCCTCGGAGGTGTTGATCCAGATCTCCCGTTGCTGCTCCCTGGGCTCCAGGGAGGCGAACAGCTCCAGCAGCCTCCAGCTGCTGAGGGCGTTGATCTCCAGGGAACGCTCCACCGCCGCGGGGCTGCGATCGCCGTGGCTGTTCAGCCCGTGGTTCACCACCAGCACGTCGCAGCGGGACAGCAGCGGCTGCAGATCTTGCTCCTCTCCACAACGCCAGCGCACTTGCTCCAAGGGGATCGGCTGCCCCTCGGCAGACAAAACCGTCAGGGCATTGGAGCTGCTGGTGAGGGCGATCAGCTGGGCTCCGCAGCGGTGCAACTGTCGCAGCAAAGCCTGGCCGAGGCTGCCGCTCGCTCCGGTCACGGCAACGGTGCGTCCTTGGAACCGCTCGAGGCGCATGCGCAGCTGGGCGTTGCCGTCAGCATGCGTCATCCTCGGATCAGCGATGCGCAACGGCATGTCGGCCGGTCTGGTGGCCCTGTTCGCTCCCTACTGCCAGGGGAGCGTGCGCGCCGACGGTCTGCAGCAGGCGCTCGAGCAGCTGGCGGCGGGGGAGATCCGCGGCGTCCGCCCCCTGCGCCCGGCTGGGGAGAGGCCCTTTCAGCTGCGCTGGCAGGCGGGAGTGGCCCCCCTGGAGCCGGCCCAGCTTGAGCTTCTGGTGGCGGCGGATCCAACCCGCTCCGCCGGATCGGACAGCGCCAACAGCGAGGCCCACTACCGCTGCTCCATCGCCACCTATCAACTGGTGCTGTGGCTGATGGATTGGCTCGCTGCCGGAGGAGCGCAGGCCCAGTCGGCAGATCTGCCGGAGAGCTTTTGGCAATGGTTGCTCCTGGGCAGCGCTCCCTCCGCGGGCCCGACTTAGATTCCCGCGAACGACTAAGGGTCCATGGATCTGGGAAGCGCGTCGACAGCCGCCCGCTCTTCAGCTCTGTTGATCGGATCCTGCGCGCCCTTCAGCGGCAAGTCGGCGCTGGTGCTGGGTCTGGCCCGTCAGCTGCTGCAGCGGGGTGTGCCGGTGCGTCTGGGCAAGCCCCTGGCCGACAGCGCCGAAAGTGCTCCTGTGGGCGGATCGGATGGCCGCCTGATCGACGATGACGTGCGCTTCGTTGGTCAGATCCTCGGCCTGGCGGATGAACAGTTGGTGCCTTCGGTTCTGCTGAAGGATTCCCAAACCGCCCGCCAACGCCTGCTGGAGGGCAACCTGCTGCCTGGAGATGGCTTTGCGGCGCTGCGGCAGCAGCTGCAGACCTATCCCGAGGGCCTCACCGTGATGGAGGCCTCCGGCAGCCTCAACGACGGGCGCCTCTATGGCCTCAGCCTCGCCCAGGTGGCGGAAGGGCTCCAGGCTCCGGTGCTGTTGGTGCATGCCTGGGAAGACAGCGGCAGCGTGGAGCCCCTGCTGGCGGCGAGGGAGCAGTTGGGGGATCTCCTGGCTGGCGTGGTGCTGAATGGAGTTCCACCCGATCAGGTGAACGCCTTGCGCTCCGAGGTGGTTCCTGCGCTGGAGCGCCTGGGGCTGCCGGTGCTGGGGGTGATGCCCCGCTCCCCGCTGCTGCGCAGCGTCACCGTGGAAGAGCTGGCCAGGCGTCTGGATGCTCGCACCCTCTGCTGCGCCGAACGGCACGACCTCTTGGTGGAAACCCTCTCGATCGGGGCAATGAATGTGAATTCGGCGATGGAGTTTTTCCGCCGCCGCCGCAACATGGCGGTGGTCACCGGGGCTGATCGCACCGATATCCAGTTGGCGGCCCTCGAGGCCTCCACCCAGTGCCTGATCCTCACCGGGGCCGGGGATCCTCTGCCGCAACTGATTTCTCGCGCCGAGGAGCTGGAGGTTCCGATCCTGAAGGTGGAGCACGACACCCTCACCACGGTGGAGGTGATCGAAAACGCCTTCGGTCAGGTACGCCTGCACGAATCCGTCAAGGCCACCTATGCCTTCCGCCTGGTGGAGGAGCACTGTGATTTCGAGCCCCTGTTCACCCGCTTGCGGCTGCCGGTTCCCGCATAACCACTGCTAATTTCAAACTGTCAGCAGGTGTTGTGCGTTGACCCGGTCTCTTGATTTGCCGGCCCTCGACCGGATTGACACCCTGGCCCAAGAGCTGGCGATGCTGCAGGACCGCAGCAAGAGACGCATCGCCATCCTCGGCAGCAGGCATGTGCCTGTGGTGTCGGTGCACCTGGTGGAGTTGGTGTCCCGCTCCCTGGCCCAGGAGGGCCACAGCCTGATCACCTCCGGCGCCCAAGGGGTCAATGCTGCGGTGATTCGCAGTGTGCTCGAGGTGGATGCGGCCCGGCTCACGGTGCTTCTGCCCCAGAGCCTGGAGCGTCAACCCCGCGAATCCCGCGATCAGCTCGATCGGGTGCTGCACCTGGTGGAGAAACCTGAGAACGACGAACTGCCGTTGCCGATGGCCAGCAGCCTTTGCAATCAGGAGATCATTCGCCGTTGTGATCAGTTGATCTGTTTCGCCTTCCACGACAGCGAAACGCTGCTGGCCAGCTGCCGCGCCGCCGAAGACATGGGCAAGGTGGTCAGCCTGATGTTCTTCGACTGACCCAGCTCTCAGCCTCAGCCGGAGGCGGCCATCACCGCACGCAAACCACTGAGATAGAGAGTTCCGGCGCAGACCATGCCGCCGGCCCAGCAGAGGGAGCGAAGCGGGGGCAGGTTGGCCACGTAGGCCGCGATGTAGGCGAGCCGCAGGGCCGGATAGGCCCAGGCCGCGGCGATGGCCACGCCGCTGTTCACCCCGGCAATCAGGCACAGCAGGGCGGAGGGTGCGAACAGGATGTAGGCCTCAAAGCTGTTGAGATGGGCCCAGTTGGCCCGCTTACCCCACTCGGGTAGCCGCTCGGCCATCGCCCGTGGTGCCGCCAGGTCACTGATCTGGAAGTCGGCCTGGGATCGGGCGGCTCCCAGGGGCACCAGGCTTGCCACCACAACGCCCGCACTGAGCAGGAGAGACCAGGCAAAGGCTGGATGCATCGGCGGCCATAGGAGGGAGTTGCCTCCTTTTCTAGGCTGTGGCCAGCACGGTCCTGACGCCCTTCATGGCATCCAGCTACTCCTTCGACGTCGTTTCTGATTTCGATTGGCAGGAATTGGTGAACACCCTTGATCAGGTGCGCCGCGATGTCGCCACCCGCTACGACCTCAAGGATTCCGGCACGGAGGTGGATCTCGAAGAGACCAGCTTCACCATCACCACGGCCAGTGATATGACCCTGCAGGCCGTGGAGGACGTTCTGCGCCAGAAGGCCACCAAGCGCAATCTCTCGCTGAAGATCTTCGACTTCCAGACCCCCGAATCGGTGGGAGGCAACAAGATCAAGCAGGTGGTGAAGCTACGCAAGGGGCTCTCCCAGGAGCTGGCGAAATCGCTCAGCAAAACCATTCGCGATGAGCTCAAAAAGGTCACCGTGGCGATCCAGGGGGATGCTCTGCGCATCACCGGCAAGAGCAAGGATGACCTTCAGGCCGTGATCCAGCTGCTCAAGCAGCAGGACGTGGAGGTGCCCCTGCAGTTCCAGAACTACCGCTAGTCCGCGATTGCAATCTCCGGGTGGCGTGCGGCCAGGGGTTGGATCCGTTCCAGGAGGGTTTGCCGCAGTTGGGCGATCTGCTCTGAGCCCTCAAACTCCCGCTTGATCACCAGGGCATCCCCGGATCGAATTGGCAGGTCGAGGGGGAGGCGTTGGAGGCTGTCTCCGCAGAGCTCAAGGCTCATCGCCGTGGCGTAGCCGATGGTCAGTTCGCTCTCGCTCCTGCCCTCCCAGAGGTTTCGGTCGTAGCGCTTCATGCGCACTGGCGACGACCAGAGGCCGATTTGCTTCAGGGCTTGCTCCACCTTCGGGTAGGCCCCCGCTGGCAGGGCCAGGCTGGGGAAGGCGGCGAGATCGTTAAAGCTCAGATCGCTCTGCAGCAGCAGGGGGTGGTTCGGGGCCACCACGCAGTGCACCGGCATCTCCGAGAGGGGCAGGCTGGTGAGATCCGGGTCGTCAGCTTCGGGAAGATCGGGCCCCGCTCCGATCCAGGCATCGACAATCCCAAGCCGGAGCAGGGAGAGGTTGCGCGCTGTTCCCACGATGTTGCAGAGCCCGAGCATCCAGCCCTCGGGGATGGGGTCGCAGAGCAGGGGGCCGCTCCAATAGGTGCCCTCCAACCGCAGTGGTGCCATGCCCGCCCAGCGGGCCTGTTGATGCACGCGCCGTTCTGCATTGAGGAGCGTGGCCTCCTCCAGCAGATCCCACTCGCCATCGCTCTTGCTGCACGCGACAGCAAACAGCGCCTGACACTGTTTGGTACGCCGGGACACCGTGGATTGGTTGAGGCAGAGCTTCTGGGCGGCCGCTTCTCCGGTGCGCAGCCAGAGCAGGCCATCGAAGGCCGCCAGGGTCTCGAGATCAACCACCGTTCCCAGAGCCCGGCGGTTCATAGGATTGCACCCAGACCGATCGCTTCCGCATGGCGCCATCCGGCTGGCGGTTTTGGATCGATCGCGGCGGCACCTTCACCGATCTGGTGGCGCGCACGCCCCAGGGAGAACTGTTGGTGCGCAAGGTGCTCTCCGAGCAGCCTCAGTGCCCGGGCGATCCCGCGGTGCGGGTGATTCGCGACTGGCTCAATCTCGAAGGCAGCCCCGCAGAGATCCCTCCTGGTCTGGTGGATGAGGTGCGCCTTGGCACCACCGTGGCCACCAACGCCTTCCTCGAGCGAAAGGGTGCCCCTTGCGCGCTGCTGGTGAACGCCGGCTTCGCGGATCTTCTGCAGATCGGTGATCAGCACCGCCCGGATCTGTTCGCCTTAGCGATCACGCGCCCTGAACCGCTCCACCAGAGGGTGATTGAGGTGCAGGGCCGTCTTGATGCCCAGGGGCGAGAGCTTCAGCCCCTGCATCTTGATCACGCTCTTAAGCAGGCGCTGCAGCAGGCCCGGGCCGATGGCTGCCGCAGTGTTGCGGTTGCCCTGCTCCATAGCACCACCAATCCGAGCCATGAGCGGCAACTCGGCTCCTGGCTGGAGACGTTCGGTTTTGAGCAAATCGCCCTCTCCCATCAGGTGAGTGCGTTGCCGCGCCTGGTGCCCCGCGGACACACCACCGTGCTCGAGGCAGCGGTGGGCCCTGTGCTGCGGGACTATCTGCAGCAACTGGAGGTGGCCCTGGGCCCCCATGTGCCCCTGCGGGTGATGCAATCGAGCGGTGTGCTCGCCTCCTCCGCACAACTGCGGGCGAAGGACACGATCCTCTCCGGACCGGCCGGGGGGCTGGTGGGGGCGGTGCGCACGGCCACAGCGGCGGGGTTTGATCGGATCGTGGGCTTCGACATGGGCGGCACCTCCACCGATGTCTGTTACTGCGATGGCCCCTGGTCGAGGCGGGAGCAGGTGGAGTTGGCGGGCCTGCCGATTCAGGCGCCCATGCTCGACATCCACACCGTGGCGGCAGGTGGTGGATCCCAGTTGCAGTTCGATGGTCAATGCCTGCGGGTGGGGCCCGAATCCGCCGGAGCCGATCCCGGGCCGGCCTGTTATCGCCGCGGCGGCCCGCTCACGATCACCGATGCCAACCTGCTGCTGGGGCGCTTGAGGCCGGAGCGCTTCCCGGCGGTCTTTGGCCCGCACAGCGACCAACCCCTGGATCGGGAGGTGGTGCAGGAGCGCTTCGCGCGGTTGGCGGATCGCCTGCAGTGCACCCCGGAAGAGGCCGCCGAGGGGGCGCTGGCGGTTGCCTTGGAGCGCATGGCAGAAGCGATCCGGCGCATCTCGATCCAGCAGGGCCACGATGTGCGGCAGGCCGTGCTCTGTTGCTTTGGCGGCGCTGGCGGTCAGCACGCCTGTGCCCTGGCGGAGCAGCTCGGGATGGAGAAGGTGTTGTTGCATCCCCTGGCGGGGGTGCTCTCCGCCTATGGGATCGGCCTGGCCGATGAAGGACAGCTGCGCGAGCAGCCCGTGGGATTACCGCTGCAGGATTCCCTGTTGCCGGAGCTGGAGCGCAGGGCCGCCGCCCTCCAGGGTGCAGAGGGCTCTGAAGGTGCTGAGGGCGCAGCGGTGCAGCGCTGGTTGCAGATCCGCCTGGCCGGGCGGGATCAGACTCTGCCGCTGGCCTGGCCGGATGGCCTCCGGTCGATCGAATCTCTGCAGGAGCAGTTTCTGCAGCAGTTCCAGGCGCGTTACGGCTACCGGCCGGGAGCGAACCCTGAGCTGATCGTCGAGCGGATCACCCTGGAGCTCACCTGGCCCGGGGAGTCGTTGCACACAGCGGCCTTTCAGCGCGGGGAGGCGATTGAGCCCGACAGGATTCCGCTCTATGTCGCTGGAGCCTGGCGTCAGGTAGCGCTTTGGTCACGGGCTGGCCTCCCCGTGGATCAGTCGATCGAGGGGCCGGCCCTGATCTGTGAGCCCACTGGCACCAACCTGCTGCTGCCCGGTTGGCGGGCCCGCTGTTGGCCCGGTGGTGCCCTTCTCTTGTCGCGTTCAAACGCCGTGGGGTCGGATCGCGACCGGCGCAGCGACGTCACCCAGGCTGATCCCGTGAGCCTGGAGCTGTTCAGCCATCGCTTCATGGCGATCGCGGAGCAGATGGGCACCCGGCTGCAGCAAACCAGCGTGTCGGTCAACATCAAGGAGCGCCTCGACTTCTCCTGCGCTCTGTTTGATGGGCAGGGGCGGCTGGTGGCCAATGCCCCCCACATCCCTGTGCACCTCGGTTCCATGGGGGAGAGCGTGGTGGCCTTGCAGCAGGCGGTGCAACGCGGAGAGCTCGAGCCCCTGGCCCCCGGCGATGCGGTGGTGTCCAACAACCCGTTCAACGGGGGCACCCATCTGCCCGATCTGACCCTGATCACGCCGCTGTTCCCCGCTGCCGGTGGGGCCGAGCCGATCGCCTTCGTGGCCTCCCGCGGCCATCACGCCGATGTGGGTGGCATCTGCCCCGGGTCCATGCCAGCGGGGAGCCGCAGCATTGAGGAGGAGGGTTTGCTGCTCGACAACGTGCCCCTGGTGTGCTCCGGGGTGCTGCTGGAGCAGCAGTGGCGCGAGCGGCTGGCCGCGGGGCCCTGGCCGGTGCGCAACCCTGAGCAGTTGTTGGCGGATCTGCAGGCCCAGTTGGCCGCCAATGATCTTGGGGTGCAACGCCTCCAGGCGCTGATGCAGGCCGAGGGTCAGGAGCGGGTTCTCGCCTTTATGGCCCATGGTCAGGCCCAGGCCGCGGAGGCGGTGCGGCAGGTGCTCGATCGGCTCAGCGATGGGGAAGCCTGCGTGGCAATGGATGGCGGCCTGCAGATCGCCGTGCGCCTGAGTGTGGATCACAAGGCCCGCCGGGCCCGGATCGATTTCAGTGGCACCTCAGCGCAGCAACCCAGCAACCTCAATGCCCCGTTGGCGATCACCAAGGCGGTGGTGCTCTACGCCTTCCGTTGCCTGGTGCGGGAGGCGATTCCTCTGAACGCCGGCTGCTTTGAGCCGTTGGAGCTGATCGTGCCTCCGGGCTGTCTGCTGCACCCCCTGCCGCCGGCGGCGGTGGTGGCCGGCAATGTGGAAACCTCCCAGGCGGTCGCTAATGCCCTGTTCGCCGCCGTGGGAGCCCTGGCAGCGTGCCAGGGAACGATGAACAACCTCAGCTTCGGCAACGACCGCTGTCAGTACTACGAGACGATCTGCGGCGGAACCGGAGCCGGAGAGGGGTTTCCGGGCGCTGATGCGGTGCAGAGTCACATGACCAATTCGCGCCTCACCGATCCCGAAATCCTGGAGCAGCGTTTGCCGGTGCGCCTGGAGCGCTTTGCCATCCGCCGCGGCAGCGGTGGTGCCGGTCGCTGGTCTGGAGGGGATGGGGTGGTGCGGGAGCTCAGAGCCCTCGAACCCCTCAGCGCATCGCTCCTCACCGGTAGTCGGGTGGTGCCCCCCTTTGGATTGTGCGGTGGTGCAGCGGCGAGCTGCGGGGAGAACCGCGTGATCCGAGCAGACGGTCGCCGCGAATCCCTACCCGGTTCGGTGCAGGTGGAGCTCGACAGCGGAGATCGGCTGTGCATCGCGACCCCCGGCGGCGGTGGCTTCGGGGTGCTGCCGTGATGAAGCGATCTCTGGTCACCACCACCCTCTCCTTGATGGCCGTGGCGGTCGGCGCTCCCGCAGCCCGGGCCAATCTGTTGCAGGAGGCCAGCCAGCGCTTCCATCCGATCGAATCCCGTGGTGGCCTGGTGGCGGCCCAGGAGGCTCAGGCGGCGGCGGTGGGGGCTGCGATCCTGCGCCGTGGTGGCAATGCCGTGGATGCGGCGGTGGCCACCTCCTTCGCCCTGGCAGTCACGCTGCCGCAAGCCGGCAATCTCGGTGGAGGTGGTTTTCTAGTGCTCTGGCTGCCGCGCAGCGGAGCGATCAGCACCTGCCCGGCGGTGCGGCGCGCACCGGCCCTGCCGCAGGCCATGGCCCTCGGCCGCGGTGAAGCGATCGCCCTCAACTTCCGCGAGATGGCTCCGGCGGGGGCCCATGCCGATCTCTTTTTGAATCCCGATGGCAGTGTGAACCGGGAGCGAGCCCTGCGCAGCCTGCTCAGCAGCGGTGTTCCTGGAACGGTGGCGGGGCTGGCCCAGGTGCAGCAGCGCTATGGCTGCTTGCCCTGGACAACGGTGCTGCAACCGGCCATTGATCTCGCGGAACAGGGCTTCCCTGTGGGGGCGGAGCTCAGTGCCTCCCTCAAGGCCGCGGCGCCGCTGCTGAAGGCCGATCCCACCAGCGCCCGGCAGTTCTTCAAGGCGGATGGCAGCCCCTACGAGCCCGGAGAGCGGCTGCGTCAGCCGGCCCTGGGCTCCAGCCTGCGCTGCCTGGCCCAGGAGGGCCCCAGTTGTTTCTACCGGGGCCGTTTGGGTGAGGCCTTGGTGCGCTTGATGCGCGATCGGGGCGGTCTGATCAGCCGGGCCGACCTTCAGGCTTACCGGGCTCCCTGGATGACTCCCCTGGCGGCTTCGTTCCGCGGCTATCGCGTGCTGACCATGCCCCCGCCCAGTGGAGGGGGAGCCACACTGTTGCAGCTGCTCCAGGTGCTGGAGCCCTTGCCCCTGCAGGCCACGGGGCTCAACAGTGCCGCCTCGCTCCACCCGATGGTGGAGGCCGTGAATCTGGCCTACCGCGATCGCAATCGCCTGCTGGGTGATCCCGATCAGGTGGCGATGCCCCTTGATCGTCTCCTAAGCCCTCGCTATGCCCGCGAGCAACGGCAACGCTTGCGAGCCGATCGTCATCGACCGGCCACCGAGCTCGAGGCGGAACCCAGCCCCCTGGCGGAGGGCACCAACACCACCCACCTCTCGGTGGTCGATCGGGATGGAGGCCTGGTGGCTACCACCACCACCCTCAACACCGCCTACGGCAACGGCATCAGCGTGCCGGGGGCTGGCTTTCTGCTCAACAACGAGATGGATGACTTCAGCGCCAAGCCTGGTGCGCCCAACGCCTACGGCCTGCGCCAGGGTGATCAGAACGCCATCGCTCCAGGCCGCAGACCCCTCAGCTCCATGACCCCCACCCTGGTGTTTCATGCCGATGGTCGCCCTCTGCTGGCCACCGGTTCCCCAGGGGGCAGCCGGATCATCACCACGGTGTTGCAGGTGCTGCTCAATCGCCTCGTGCATGGCCTCAACCTGGCGTCGGCGGTCGCGGTGCCGCGGATTCACAGCCAGCTCTGGCCCGATCAGATCAGTATCGAGCAGGGTCTGAGCCCCGACACGATTCAGCGTCTTGAGGCGATGGGGCACCGCCTGGTGCTGGCACCGGCGATGGGATCGGCCAACTCCGTGGAGGTGCGCTCCAGCGGCAGCCTGGGGGTCGCCGACCCGCGCCGGCTCGATGCGGCGGCAGTGCCCGAAGCCCCCTAGGGGCTGCTTTGCATTAAGCCCGGTAGCCAGGTCACCAGAGGCGGGAAGCAGAGCAACAACAGCAGCACCAGCAGCTGCACCCCGATGAACGGCCAGGCCCCGCGGTAGATCGCCCGAGTGCTCACCTCCTCGGGTGCCACCCCCCGCAGGAAGAACAGGGCAAAGCCAAACGGTGGAGAGAGAAAAGAGGTTTGCAGGTTGGTCCCGATTACCACGCCGAACCAGAGCAGGGCTTCGGGGCCCAGCAACTGGCGGGCACTGGGGAGCAGCAGGGGCAACACGATGAAGGCGATCTCGAAGAAATCGATGAACAGCCCGAGCAGAAAGATCACCGCCATGCTCAGGGCCAGAAAACCCACGGTTCCGCCGGGGAGGTTCAGCAGCACATCGCTGATCAGCTGATCACCGCCCACACCGCGGAAGACCAGGCTGAAGGCGGTGGATCCCAGCAGGATGGCCATCACCATCGCGGTGGTGCGCAGGGTGTCGTCGCACACCGTTTGCAGACTGCTGCGGCTGAAGCCCCCATCGAGGGCCGCGAGGCCCATGGCCCCTACGGCGCCGATGGCACCGGCTTCGGTGGGGGTGGCCAGGCCGAAGAAGATGCTGCCCAGCACCAGCAAAATCAGGCCCAGCGGTGGTGCCAGCACCCGCAGCAACGTTGCGGCGTTAAGGGGTTGCTCGCTCTCCACGGTGGCGGCGGGAGCAAGGTGCGGTTGGAGCGTGCTGATCACGACCACGTAGATCGCAAAGGCCGCCGTCATCAGCAGACCCGGAATCACCGCTCCCATGAACAAGTCACCGACCGAGACCCCGAGCTGATCGCCCAGCACCACCAGCACCAGGCTGGGGGGAATGATCTGGCCGAGGGTGCCGGAAGCGGCGATCACTCCGGTGGCTAAGGATTTGTCGTAGCCGGCCCGCAGCATGACCGGCAGGGAGATCAGCCCCATGGTGGTCACGGTGGCCGCCACCACACCGGTGGTCGCCGCCAGCAGGGCTCCCACCACCACCACCGCCAGGGCCAGGCCACCGCGAACGCCCCCCAGCAGGCGGCCCATGGTCACCAGCAGGCGTTCGGCGATGCCTGATTTCTCCAGCATCGCCCCCATGAACACAAAGGCGGGGATGGCGAGCAGGGTGAAGTTGCTCATGATCCCGAAGATCCGCTGGGGCAGGGCGCTGAGGAACTGGGGTTCGATCACCCCGAAGGCCATGCCCAGCAGGGCAAACAGCACCGACACTCCACCGAGCCCGAAGGCGACCGGGTAGCCGCTCAGCAGAACCGCCACCAACGCCAGAAACATCGCGGGGCCGAGGATCTCGCCGGGCAGGATCGTGAGGATGTAGCCGAAGGCTTCGATCTCCATCGGTTAGGAGCGCAGGTCGCGGCGCAGGTCGCGGCGCAGGTCGCGGCGCAGACGGAGGGCGGCGGCCAGGCCCTGCAGGGCCAGTAGGGCGAAGCCCAGTGGGATCAGAGCCTTGATCCAGAAGCGAGGCAAGCCGCCGGGATCGGGGGAGACCTCCTGGATCTGGAAGGATTGCCAGGCGGGCTGCAGGGACACCAGCAGCACCATCAGGGCAAAGGGCAACAGCAAAGCGAGGGTGCCCGCCAGCTCAACGCGTTGCTGCCGTCGCCGCGACCAGCGGCTGTGGAGCAGATCAATGCGCACATGCCCGTCGCGTTGGAGCGTGTAGCCCAGCGCCAGCAGAAAGGCGATCGAAAACAGATACCACTGGGCTTCGATCAGGGCGTTGGAGCTGAGGCTCAGGCCGAGGGCCAGGCCCAGGTAGCGACCGACCACATTCCAGGCCCCGATGGCCAACATCAGCAGGATCGACCAGCGCCCGATCCGGCCGGCGCCCTGGTTGATCCGATCAATGACATCCGGCAGGTCGGGGCGTGCCATCAGTTGGGCTGGCCGAAGCTGAAGCTGTCGTAGGAGAGCTGGTTGATGCGGTTCCAGCTCCAGATCTGTTGGCGGAATTCGCTCCACTGCGTGTAGACGCGGCGGAAGTCTCCGTTGCTGCGAGCGCTGTCGGCGAAGAGCTGATCGGTGGCCTCCCGAGCGGCATTGAGGATGGTGTCTCCGTAGAACTGCAGCTGCGTTCCTCCACTCACAAGCCGCTCGAGGGCTGCTCCGTTGAGGCTTTCGTAGCGACTGAGCATGGCCAGGTTCGCCTCGTAACAGGCGGTGCTGAACATCGCTTTGTAGTCGTCGGGGAGCCGGCGCCAGGCCTGTTGGTTCACCAAGGCCGCCAGGGTCGGACCGGGTTCCCACCAACCCGGGTAGTAGTAGAAGCGAGCGGCGCGGGGCAGACCCAGCTTCTCGTCGTCGTAGGGCCCGGTCCATTCCGCCGCGTCAATGGCACCGCGATCCAGGGCCAGATAGATCTCCCCACCCGGGAGCACCTGCACGTTCACCCCGAGGGAGGCCATCACCTTGCCCCCCAGCCCGGGGATGCGCATCTTGAGGCCCCGCAGAGAAGCGAGACCCGACAGTTCCCGTTTGAACCAGCCGCCCATCTGGGCACCGGTGTTGCCGGCCGGAAAGCTGATCACCCCAAAGTCGGCGTAGAGGCCGTTGATGGCGTCGTTGCCTCCGCCGTCGTAGAGCCAGGCGTTCTGCTGCTGTGCCGTGAGCCCGAAGGGAACGGCCGTGCCAAAGGCCAGGGCCGGATTCTTGCCGACGTAGTAGTAGCTGGAGGTGTGCCCGCACTCCACCGAGCCGTTCTGAACAGCATCCAGAACCTCCAGGCCGGGCACCAGCTCGCCGGCGGCATAGGGCTCGATCTGAAAGCTTCCGCCGCTCAGTTCCTTGACCCGGCGGCTGATGGTCTGGGCGCCCCCGAAGATGGTGTCGAGGGAATGGGGCCAGCTGGTGGCCATCCGCCAGCGCACCTGGGGCCCGCTGCCGCCGGCGTTGTCACCCGCTTTTCGGATGCGGCAGGCACTAAGCAGGCCGGAGGCTCCTGCCGCGGCTCCGGCCGACAGCAGGAACCGGCGTTGCATCCTCAGGCCACCGCCGCGAAGCACTCGCGGAAGGCCGCGATGGTGGCGTCGATGTCCTCTTCCGAGTGGGCCAGGGAGGTGAAGCCGGCCTCGAAGGCGCTCGGTGCCAGGTAGATGCCGCGCTCGAGCATCGCCCGGTGCAACTTGCCGAAGCGCGCGGTGTCGGCAGCCTTCGCTTCCTCAAAGTTGCGCACGGGGCCGTCGCAGAGGAAGAAGCCGAACATGGCGCTCACGGAACCGCCGGTGATCGGCAGACCAGCGCTGCGGGCGGCTTCGAGAATCCCCGCGATCAGGCGGCTGGTCATCGCTTCCAGGCGCTCGTAGCTGCCGGGTTGCTTGAGCAGCTCCAGGGTCTTGATGCCAGCGGTCATCGCTAGGGGGTTCCCGCTCAGGGTGCCGGCCTGATACATCGGGCCCGCCGGGGCCACCATGCCCATGATGTCGGCGCGGCCGCCGTAGGCGCCCACGGGCAGGCCGCCACCGATCACCTTGCCCATGGTGGTGAGGTCGGGAGTCACCCCGAACTTGGCCTGGGCACCGCCGTAGCTAATGCGGAAGCCAGTCATCACCTCGTCGAACACCAACAGGGCGCCGTTGTCCTTGGTCAGTTCACGGATGCCCTCCAGGAAGCCTGGCTCAGGCGTGATGAAACCCGCATTGCCAACGATGGGCTCCAGGATCACCCCGGCAATCTCGCCAGGGTTTTCGGCAAACAGCTGCTTGACCGCTTCGAGGTCGTTGTAGGGAGCGGTGAGGGTGCTGGCGGCGGTGGTGCGCGGCACGCCAGGGGAGTCGGGCAGGCCGAGGGTGGCCACGCCGGAGCCGGCCTTCACCAGGAACATGTCCGCGTGGCCGTGGTAGCAGCCCTCGAACTTGATGATCTTTTCGCGGCCGGTGAAGGCGCGCATCAGGCGCAGCACTGACATGCAGGCCTCGGTACCGCTGTTCACGAAGCGCACCATCTCCACCGAGGGCACGGCGTCGATCACCATCTCGGCCAGCTGGTTTTCCAGGGCGCAGGGAGCGCCAAAGCTGGTGCCCTTCTCCAGGGCCTCATGCAGGGCGGCGATCACCTCGGGATGGGCGTGTCCGCAGATGGCCGGCCCCCAGCTGCCGATGTAATCGATGTAGCGGTTGCCGTCGACATCCCAGGCGTAGGCCCCCTTGACGCGATCGAACACGATCGGCTGGCCGCCCACGGAGCGGAAGGCGCGCACAGGAGAACTCACGCCGCCGGGCATCAGCTTCTGGGCGGCACTGAAGAGTTCCTGGGACCGGGTGGTGTTGTGCACAGGTGCCGAAACAGGGGCCGAGGTCAAAACGGAATCCGCAGACTTGGAGAGGGCTTCGCTCCCCTGATGGGGGATCAAGCGTTGCCCATCCTTACGCAATCGCGGGCCCTGCGGTCCAGAGCGTTCCAGCTCGTTATGGTCATGCAGTGTTCCCGGGAACGCTGTGAATCCAGACTGGGGCTTGCTTGAGCGCCGGTTGCGGGCTTTTCTGCCGCAGCGTTCTGTGGTGTCCAAGCGTCAGGAGTTGCTGGCCTACGACTGCGATGGCCTCACGCTTCATCGCCATCAGCCTCCCCTGGTGGTGCTGCCGGATACGGCGGAGCAGGTGGCGCAGGTGGTGCGCCTGTGCAACGAGCTGGAGGTTCCGTTCATTGCCCGTGGCAGTGGCACAGGTCTCTCCGGGGGGGCGTTGGCTGAGCAGCCCGCCCTGGTGATCGCCACCAGTCGCATGCGCCGGGTGCTGGAGGTGGATCTGGCGAACGAGCGGATCACCGTTGAGCCGGGGGTGATCAACAGCTGGGTAACCCGCGCCGTGGCGGGGGATGGCTTCTATTACGCCCCCGACCCCTCCAGTCAGGTGGCTTGCAGCATCGGCGGCAACGTGGCCGAGAACTCCGGCGGTGTGCACTGCCTGAAATACGGGGTCACCAGCAACCACGTGCTGGCGATGGAGGTGGTGTTGCCCGATGGCTCGATCACGACCTTGGGGGGAAACCTGCCGGAGCTTGATGCCCTCGATTTGCGAGGGGTGTTCATCGGCAGTGAAGGGACCCTGGGGATCGCCACGTCGATCACCCTGCGCCTCCTGCGGGCCCCGGCCAGTGTGGCTGTGTTGCTGGCTGACTTCGCCTCGATGGAGGCGGCCGGTGAGGCGGTGCGCCTGATCACCGGTGCCGGCGTGCTGCCGGCGGGGATGGAAATGATGGATCACCGCTGCATCTGCGCGGTGAACGATTTCTTCGGGGTGGATGAGTACCCCAGGGAGGCCGCGGCGGTGTTGCTGGTGGAGCTCGACGGTCACCCCCTCGAGGTGCAGGAGTCTGTGCAGCTGGCGCGGGAGCTCTGCCTCCAGGCCGGGGCTGGTGGTGTGCGGGAGGCCTGGACGCCGGAGGAGCGCGAGCGCCTCTGGAAAGGACGAAAGAGTGCGATTTCGGCGTTGGGTCGTCAATTCCCCAGTTACTACCTGCAGGACGGCGTGGTGCCCCGCACCGCCCTACCGCAGGTTCTGGCGGCGATCGAGCGCCTCAGCGAGGAGCACGGCCTGGCGGTGGCGAACGTTTTCCATGCCGGTGACGGCAATCTCCACCCCCTGATCCTCTACCGCGCCGAGGAGCCTGGCGTGCAGGAGCGGGTCACTGCCCTGGGGGGCGAGATCCTGCGGCTCTGCCTGGAGGTTGGGGGCAGCATCAGCGGAGAGCACGGCGTCGGTAGCGACAAGCGTTGCTACATGGACTGGATGTTCAGCCCGGACGATCTGGAGACGATGAAACGGGTCCGCCACGCCTTTGACCCGGGCGGCCTGGCCAACCCCGGCAAGATCTTCCCGACCCCCAAAACCTGCGCTGAATCCGCCCGTCGCCTGGTGGCCCTGCAGGCGGAAGGTCGCCCGCTTCCCCCTGAAGCCAAGGTCTTTTAGGGAAAGCGGTCTTCTAGGGCCAGTTGTCGTCGTCGTCCTCCTCTTCGGGCGGCCAGGCCAGGTTGACCACCACAGGGGCGTGGTCGCTGGGCTGAACGTTGCCCCGGGGCTGCTTGTCGATCACGCAGCCGGTGGCGCAGTGCAGTAGCTCCTCGGAGAGGTAGATGTGATCGATCCGCCAGCCTTGGTCGCGGTCCCAGGCTCCGCTGCGGTAGTCCCACCAACTCCAGTGCCCGCTGGCGGGCTCAAACATCCGGAATACATCGCTGAGCCGCTCCCCCAAGGCGCCGCGTAGGGCTGAGCGCTCCGGTTCGCTGGCCATGATCGTGCCTGTGAGCCGCTCGGGGTCGGGGAGATCGCGGGCTTCGAGGCCGATGTTGAAATCGCCCACCATGCAGAGCGGATCACCCTGTTCCTCCTGCGCGGCGAGATAGCGCTGCAGGCAGGCGAGCCAGGAGAGCTTGTAGGGGTATTTCTCGCTGTGGAGGGAACTGCCGTTGGGCACGTAGAGGTTCAGCACCCGGATTCCATCCACTAGGGCACTGATCACCCGCTTCTGCTCGCTCAGCTCCGGCGCCTCGGGATCGTTCGGCAGCAGGGCCTCAAAGCCCACCTGCACGTCTTCGAGGGGAAGCCGACTGATCAGAGCGACGCCGTTGTAAGCCTTCTGGCCACTGATGGCGCACTGGTAGCCGATCTGTTCAAAGGCCTGGTGGGGGAAGAGGTCATCGGAGACCTTCGTTTCCTGCAGGCAGAGCACATCCGGTTGCTCCTGCTGCAGCCAGCTCTGCACCTGCTCTAGGCGGGTGCGCACGGAATTCACGTTCCAGCTGGCGATGCGCATCGTGGACCATCACGCTTGGGGGTGCTCCTAGCATTCCCGTCAGCCATTCGCGCGCCTAGGCCATGACCCGTCGAATCGCCAGCGTTGCCGTTGCAGCGGCTGCTCTTCTGGTGTCGCCGGCGGCCTGGGCGGATTACAACAGTGGTCTGTCCACTCAGGAACAGCGCCTTTACGACTACGGCCCCTCCGGCGGCGGTGGCAGTGGAACGGGGAAGGGCGGATCGATCTTCGACAGTGCCAATCCGATCGATCTGATGAACAAGCTGAAGCGCAGCACCGCCATGGATGACGCCACCGATCCCTCTGACGCCATCGACGCGGCGCTCAAGGCGTTGGAGCCGCCGGCTCCGGTGTCTTCGAAGCCGTTGGTGACGGCGCCTTAGGGGCAGCAAGGCTGGCGAGCCCCCAGTTGGCCGCCACCCGATCCAGTCGCGGCTCCTTGTTTTCCGGTTGCCTGGAGCGGGCCAGGGCCATGCTCTCCTGGGCACCTTTGCTGTCGCCCTGCTCCTGTTTGAGCAGGGCGAGGGCCAGCAGGGGCCTGGGATCCCGGGGGAAATCGGCGGCCAATTTGGCGTAGGTGGCCGCGGCCTGCTGTTGTTGACCCTGTTGCTGCTGCAGATCCGCCAGCAGCAGCCCGATGGGCAGCACCTGGGGTTTCGGGCTGGGCTTGGAGTTCTTCTCCATCAGAGCCTTGAGCTGGGTCTGGGCTTCTGCACCGCGGCCCTGCTCCAGTTGCAGCAGCGTGAGGAGCTGCAGGGCCTCGATGCGATCGGGTTGGCGGTTGAGGATCTGGCGCAGCTCCCGCTCCGCCGCCGATCGGTTGTTGCCGTTGCGCTTCAGCTCAGCCAGGAGCAGACGGATCTGCCAGCGCTCCGGTTCCTGGTCGGCCAGTTGCTCCAGCAGCAGGGTGGCTTCCGCATGATGCCCAGAGGCCAGGAGCAGTTGCAGGAGTTGTTTCTGATCGCTGGGGCTGGCGGAGCCAGAAGTGAGGCGATCCTGCAGCAGCTGAATCTGTCGTTCAGCCGAGGCTTGGGCGCCGCTGACGCGAGGAGCGCTGCGCTGCCCCAGCCACCAGCCGGTCGCCAGGGAGCCCGACACCAAACAGACCGCTCCGATCGACAGCAGCACGCCAGTGCGGGCCATGGTGGATGTCAGGAATGCGCCCCAGTCTGGGCCCTTTTCCCAGGCTGGGTACATTGGCCCGCGGGCCATGGTTCTCACGAGCGCCCAGAGGGTTACAGCCACGATGCGTCAACACCCCATTTCCCCGGTCACAGAGCCGATGCAGTACCGGGCCATTGGCGTGGTGCGGGGGACCTACGTGCCAGCGGATCCCGAGCAGCTCACCCGTGGCGTGATTCAGACCGAAGACGGCAGCGCCATCGACGCGGTGGTGCTCGGTCGGGTGCTGACCCTGATGCGTCGCCATCTCGATCTGAGCAAGCCTCACCTGTGGGTGGCTTATCCCCGCTTCCGCGATCCCGATCAGCTTCACCTTCAACTGGTGGGTGTCTGGGAGCCCAGCACCCTCTCCCCCGAGGAGGGCTCCAGCAGCGATGAGCTCCCCGAAGGTGATGGCTATTTCTCCGTGCGCGGGGAGCTGATCTACACCCGGCCGGATGACGGCGATCTGGTGGTGAAGATCCGCCAGCAACCCCGCCCCGACGGGAGCCGTCCCACCCCCTTCAAGCTCCAGCTCAAAGGTCAGGTGGATCCAGCCCACCTGCGCCATTTCGTCTCCCTGGATCTGCGCCGTCAGGGCCAGGTGCTGCAGGTGGAGCAGCATGAAGTGATCGGCCCCGTGCCCCAGCGGGCCGGCAAGGGACGCCCCCCCCGCGGGCGGCGCTGAGCATGGCCTCCCAGGGATCAACGGCGGCCCTGGGTGCGGGCATTGCGGTTGCGGGCGTCAGTGCAGTGGCCGTGGTGGGTCCCCTGATCGGAATCTCCCCCTGGTTGATCGCCGGAGCCGCCGGCGGCAGTCTCGCTGCCCTCACCCTGGATGCCTCCCAGTTCGGTGGGCTCGGGGGCCATCTGCTGGCGGAGTCGCTTCCCTTTGGCCTGGGCCGGGCCCGCTTGCGCAGGATTGCCATCCACGAGGCCGGGCATCTGCTGTTGGCCCGCGACAACGCCTTGCCGGTGAAGCAGGTCTTGGTGGGCAGCCGCGCCTGTTTGCGCCATGGTTTGCGGGTCAGCGGCAGCACTGAGTTGGAGCCTCCGCCCCGGGTGAAGATGCCGCTGGAGGATCTGCGCCGCTGGAGTCGGGTGCTCCAGGCCGGAATGGCGGCGGAATGCCTGGTCTATGGAGGCTCCCGCGGGGGCGCTGACGACCGGGCCCTGCTGGGCCGCCTCTGGGGGCTGTCGGGCCATGACGTCACCACCGCCCAGAACGAACAGCGCCGTGCTCGGCGCGAGGTGGAGCAGTGGCTGACGCGCCATCGCCCTGAGCTGGAGGCCAGGGCCGAACAGCTGCTGCAGGAGCTCTGAATGCAGGTGGCCCCAGCTCTGGCGGTGATCGATTGCCCCACCGGACTGGCGGGCAACATGCTGCTCGCAGCCCTGCTCGACTGCGGTGTGCCCCAGTCGGTGGTGGATGAACCACTGGCGGCACTGGGCCTGGAGGGGGCTTACCGCATCCAGCGGGAGGAGCGCCGCAGCGGAGGTCTGCGCGGCCTGCATCTGGAGGTGGAGTCGCTCGAACCCCAGCCCAGCCACCGCCATTGGGGCGACCTGCGTGAGCAGATCGCCTCTGCGCCGTTGCCCCTCGCCTTGAAGCAGCGGGTGCTGCAGGTGTTTGCTCTCTTGGCTGAAGCGGAGGCGGCCGTGCATGGGCATCCGCCGGAGCAGGTGCACTTCCATGAGGTGGGTGCGATCGATGCCCTGGTGGATGTGGTGGGTGTCTGCGCCGGGCTGCAGCACCTGGGGGTGCAGCAGCTGGTCTGTGCGCCGCCGCCGGCCGGTCATGGGCAGGTGCGAACGGCCCATGGCCTATTGCCCCTTCCCGCCCCCGCCGTGCTGGAGCTGGCCTATCGCCATGGGGTTCCGCTGGCCAGCAGTGAGGGCTTTCCCCCGGGGGAACTCACCACGCCCACCGGATTAGCCCTGATGGCGGCCTGGGCGGATCGCTTCGCACCGCCGCCGGCCTTAACGCCGCAGCGGCGGGGGGTGGGCCTGGGGTCTAGGGAGCTGGATCGCCCGAACCTGCTGCGTTTGATCCTGGCCGAGCCCAGCGGCGCCAGCGGTCCCGAATGCCTGGAGGTGGTGCTGCAGCAGCAGGCCCAGATCGATGACGCCACGGCCGAGGATCTGGCTGTTCTCCAGGATCAGTTGCGGCAGGCGGGAGCCCTGGAGGTGTTCAGTCAGCCGGTGGTGATGAAGAAAGGGCGATTGGCGACGCAGATCACCGTGTTGGCCTGGCCGGAGCAGGCTGCTTCCCTGCGGGAGATCTGGTGGCGCCACGGCAGCAGCCTGGGGGTGCGCGAGCAAATTCAGCAGCGCTGGGCCCTGCCCCGGCAGCTGCAAACCCACCAGACCCCATGGGGCACGGTGCAGATCAAGAGCGCTCAGCGCCCCGATGGTTCGCTGCTGCGCAAGCCCGAACTGGAGGAGTTGAGGGCCTTGGCCGATCATCTGCAGATGCCGTTGCCGGAGCTGCGCCGGCGGATGCTCAGCTGGTTGGAGCAGGAGGAGCAACTGTGAAAGGTCTCGGCAGTGTGCGGCTGTGGGTGACCCTGGCCAGTGCCGGCTTCCTGCTGGCGTCGGTGCTGACCAATGGGGCTCAGATCACGCAGCTCTCGCTGGATCTGCAGGGTTGGCTGTGGTTGTTGCTGGGCCTGGGCCTCAGCCTGGTGAGCCTGATGGCCAATGGCCTGGCCTGGGGGGTGGTGCTGCGCTGGTTGGGGCGCCGGCCCCAGTGGTGGGCCGTGATGCTGCTGTTCCTCAGCTCGAACCTGCGCAAATACCTGCCGGGAGGCGTCTGGCACCTGCATGCCCGTTTGCGTGCCCTGCAACGCCAGAGCGATCCCCTCTCCACCCCCCAGGCGCTGCTGGCGGTGTTGCTGGATCCGGTGCTGATGGCGGTGGCTGCTCTGGCCTTGGTGGCCTTCGATGGGGGTTGGTCGCTCCTCGCCCTGCTCCCCCTGGGGCTGCTGCTGCCCCGCTGCCTCAATCCCTTGATGGAGCGATTGGAGCACAGCCGCGCCCAACAGCTGCTGGGGCAGGGGGCCTCCGCTGCCCACGGCAGCCCGCCACTGACCAGCTACCCCTGGCAGCCCCTGCTGGCTGAACTGGGCTTTGTGCTGCTGCGCTTCGCCGGCTTTGCCTGCTGCGTTGAAGCCTTCGAGCTCTCGTTCAACCTCGGCTGGGGTGCCTGGTTGAGCGGTTTTGCCCTGGCCTGGACCGCTGGCTTGGTGGTGCCGGCGGCTCCCGGAGGCCTGGGGGTGTTCGAGACCGTTCTGGTGCTGCGGTTGGCCGCAACGGTGCCGGAGGCGCCATTGCTGGCCTTGGCCCTGAGCTACCGCCTGGTGGTCTCGGTGGCCGATCTGGTGGCCGCCGTTGCCTCCCGCTCCGATCTGGCGAGGCTTCGCAACAGCCGTTATTGTTGAGAAGAGTCCTGGGTGCGTGGTGTCAGTCCCTCCAGCCGCGCAACTACAGGCCGAATCGCTCCGCAGTTCCCTGCACGGCAGGGGGCAACGGCTGACGCCCCAGCGCCAGAGGGTTCTCGCGCTGTTTGAGCGGCTTGGTGAAGGCAGTCACCTCAGCGCCGAGGAGGTGCATCAACGCCTGCTCAAGGCTGAAGAGCGGGTGTCACTGGCCACGGTGTATCGAACCCTGCGCCTGCTCAGTTCAATGGAACTGCTCTGTGAGCTGGAGCTCCCGGAGGGGGGAAGGCGTTTCGAGCTGGCCAGCGATGAAGCCCACCGCGACCATCACCACCTGGTCTGTGTTCGCTGTGGTCACACAGAAGAATTTGAGAGCGTGCCGGTGCTCCAGGCCGGAGAACAGGCTGCCGAGCACCACGGTTTTCGCCTACTCAACTGCGTGCTGAATGTGCGCGCACTCTGTCCCGACTGCGCAGCGAAGGAAGCAACGAGCCTGAGTCAGTAGCGGCGAACCCGTACCGGCACAAGAGCCGGTTCCATCAGGCCACCGCCACCGTTGTCGTCATCCGAGTTGCTCACGAGCCAGAAGATCAGGCCCACCACACCCAGAACCGCTGAGAGTGCAATCAGCTCAGACATCGGACCGATGCGGTTCGACACAACTTAGCGGCGATGGCAAGCCGTGTTGTCTCGGATGATGCAGCTTCAAAGGGGCGCGATTGCCAGAAGACCGCCCGCGCAGGTCAGGAGAGCAGCCGCCCCGAGGGCTTTGCGCTGATCGAAGCGCTGGGCGATCCAGGCGCTGCAGGCCACCACGGCCGCGGAGCCGAGCAGGGCTCCAGCCCACCAGCCGGCCGTGCCGCTGGATTCCAGCCCATGGAGCATGGCGTGGATGCCCACCGCACAGGCGGTGGTGAGGGCCACGGCAGCCTGAGCTTGGCCGCTGCGCAGGCTGATGAACAGGGCAGCGCCAAGGGCTGCCACAGCGAGAGCCGCCAGCAGTTCAGCGCCGGGTAGGGAGCCCCCGAAGCCACCGAACAGCCCGCCCACCACGGCACCGCTGAGGGCTGCGACCAGCACCCCTCGGCCCAGTTGGGCGACCCCCAGCCCCACACCGATCAGCAGCAAGAGGTGGTCGAGACCCAGCAGGGGATGCAGAGCGCCGCCCATCACGCCGTGATCGGCGCCGCCATGGGCCTGGGCCGGCAGCAGGGAGAGCAGGCTTAGGGCCAGCCCTGCGGCGGAGCTCGCCAGCAGGGATCGGGTCAACTTCGAAGACATGGGCAGATCCGGTCCACGCCGGGGCTGATGGGGATGTTTGAGTGCGGCGAGCGTTCTGACTGAGGGCTACGGCCTGGAGGCCGACCCCATCACAGCTGCGGGACAGTGCCGGAGTGGGCGAGTGTGATCACCGCACCGGACTTTCCTCGTTGCCTTCTCGGGCTGAATCCGAGAAACCGCTCCCGAATTATGGCTTCAGGAGAAGCCTTCGCCGGCATCCTTGGCGACGCAGGCCTGGAGCTGCTTGCGGATCTTGGCGTGGTCGAGATTCTTGCCGATCACCACCAGTTGGTTTTTGCGCTCCGAGGGGCGACTCCACTCACTGTCGTCAATCGAGAAGCGCTTTCCGGCCAGGTGGAACACATGGCGCTTGCTGCTCTCGTTGAACCAGAGGATCCCCTTGGCACGGAACACCCCCGCCGGTAGATGGTTGTCGAGGAAGTTCTGAAACTTCCTTAGGGAGAAGGGACCTTCACTGCTGAAGGAAAGCGAGGTGAAGCCTTCGATCGCGAGGTGATCCGGATCGCCATGGCTGTGATCGTGCTCATGGCCGTGATCGTGCCCATGGCCGTGTTCATGCTCGCAATGGCCGTGGTCGTGATCGCAGTTGCTGTGGTCGTGGTGATGCTCGTGGTCGTGCTCATGCACGCAGTGGCCATGGTCGTGGTCGCAGTCGTCGTGGTTCTGCTCAGCGGCCACCTTGTCGCTTTCGAACAAGCCCACGCTCAACAACAAAGGCAGGCTCACATCCCCTTTAACTGAGCGCAGGATGCGGGCATCGGTCTTGATCTCCCGCAATTTGGCTTCCACCTCGCTCAGGCGCGATTTGCTCACCAGATCGCATTTGTTCAGCAACAGGATGTCGCCATAGATCACCTGGGCTCGGGCGACTTCGCCATCCAGAATCTCGTCGCTGAAGTTCTCCGCATCGATCAGGGTGATGATCGAATCGAGACGGGTGGCGTCGCACAGATCGCTGCCCAGAAAGGTCATGGCCACGGGCAGGGGATCGGCCAGGCCTGTGGTCTCCACCACCAGGTAATCCACCGGATCGGGGCGATCAAGGATGCGATAGACCGCGTCGAGCAATTCGCCGTTGATCGAGCAGCAGATGCAGCCGTTGCTCAGCTCCACCATGTCTTCGCCGGTGGCGATGATCAGATCGTTATCAATGCCGATCTCGCCGAACTCATTGACCAGCACCGCGGTTTTCACGCCCTGCTGATTGGTGAGGATGTGATTGAGCAGTGTGGTTTTGCCGGCCCCGAGGAAGCCGGTGAGGATCGTCACCGGCAGTCCCGAGGGGGCTTGCTCCATCACGTTGGCGCTCATGGGGAATCGCTGGCGGCGCGGCTGGTGGCGCCCTGTCTCTCGCTTCAGTTTGGAGCTTGGCCGCCCCGGGCTGTCTTGGATCAGAACCGGAAGGTGGTTTTGATCAAGGCTCCCAGCTGATTGAAGCTCTGGTCGGTGGGGGTTACTCCCCCCTGAGGACGACTCAGATAGAAGAGGGCCGGGGTGATGGCGAGGTTGTCACTCACTTGGAAGGCATACCAGCCCTCCCAGACGTAGTTGGCGTCTTGGGGGGTGCCGCCGCCGTAGAGGCTGGTGGCGTAAGTGGCCTGCCCCACCGCCATCCCCGCGGTGTTTCCCTTCACCAGAACGTCCTGCCACTGCAGGCCCAGGCCCCAGGAGCGGCTGTTCTGCACAAGACCGCTGTTGGCCACGTTGGGGTCGTAGGTGGTCTTGTTAGTGCCCAAGCCGGCGCTGATCGAGGGAATCCATCCGGCCTGCTCAGGGGCCCAGTAGCCACTCAGGCCCAAGGCGGCCGTGGTGCCGGGGTTGAAGATCAGGCTGTTGAACATGAAGTTGGTGGTGTAACCCACCCAGCCGTTTTCGTTCTGAATCTGGGAGTAGATCCCGGCCACTCCCCAGTTGCCCTTGCTGTAGCCGATCTGCACGGTGCCGGTGCCCCCGGCTCCCGCCGTGGCGATGCCGCCGAGGCTGGGGTTGCCATCACCGCCATAGGCCGCCACGTAGCTGGTGCTGATTGAGAAGCCGTTCTTCTGCCACCACAGCCCGGCCCCTGCACCCAGGTTTTTGTTGTAGGCCGTCGGCGCACCGTTTAAGGTGGTGACATCGAGAATGCTTTGGCTGGGATACACGCTGGGCCAGAGGGCCAGCATGTCTTCCTGGCCGATGCGTCCGCCGAGGGAGAACGTGAAGTCGCCCAGAGGCACTTGATAGAAGAGGCGATCGATATCTACTTCGTTGGGCCCGCCATCGGATTGGAACGCGATCTCCAGCTGCGAGAGGTTGGTGGGGGCGAGGAATGGGCCACCAAAACTGTTGCTGGCGAACACGAAGTTTCCGTTTCTCAGGGTGAGGTGCAGCAGGTCTTTGCCCGTGAAGCTGGTGTCGAACGACAGTTCGAGTTCGTAGCTGAAGGTGGCCGCCCCGAAGCAACGCCTGGCCTGCTCGACCCCGAATTGAATGGAGGGTTCGTCCAGGCTGGGGCAGGCTTGGTTCGCGTTCTGGGCATTGCCGAGAAAGCGGTTGCCCCCCAGCACAAACACCGCCAGCCCGGAGAGTTTGGTGGTGGTGGAGAACTGCAGGGCCTCTAGGGATGTGGCGCTGGCCTCCAGCGCATCCACGCGGCCGCCCACCACGACGAGCTCCCGCTCAAACTCTTTGAGTAGGCGCTGGAGCTCATCGGTGACCTCCGAGATCCTCTCCAGGCAGGCATTCAGCAATGCCGCCGCCTCGTAGCGGCTGATGGGCCGCTGTGCTTCGAAGTGACCGTTGGGATACCCCGCTACGCAGCCGTAACGCTCGATCAGCGTGCGCAGCGCTTGATAAGACCAGTCGCTGGGCTGCACGTCAGAGAATTGGCTGATGCTGCTCAGCTGTTGCTGCGCCGCCGGCTTCTCGAGGGCCAGGGCCGGAGAGAGGGTGGCCCACCCAACAACACACGTACAGCCCAAAGAGCCAAGGCTCCTCAAAGCCTTGGGTAAGAAAGAAGTCATCGATCCGCGTCGGTTGAAACACTGGCGGGCGTTCTGACTCACACCGGTGATCCGGTGTTTCACAGCTGCGGGACAGCGACGGATTTGCACCGTTCTTTCCCCGTTTCCTTCAGCGGCTGATCCCCGCTGAAACCAGATGAGCTTTTCTACAACGAGCCCGTGCCGATGGGATCGCTGAGCGCCAATGCCCTCAGCGGATCGCTTCCCAGCGTTGGATCAGCGCCCGTTGGCCGATGCGATCGCATCGGCCCCGCAGAGATTCGCTGATCAGACAGGTGTTGGCGCTGAGGTTGGCCATCAGGTTGTGCATCGCCGTGTCTGCCCTGAGGGGTTGAGGCGCAATGGGGATCCCACTGAGGCTGCTGATGCGCTGCATGGCCCGACTGGGTGGCTGTTGATCGCTGAACAGCCGCGCGGGTCGCTCGCGCTGCAACAGGGTGAGGGCGCGGCGCAGATCCTGGGGCCTGATGCTGTCGCTCGAGCTGTGGGCATCCACCAGGGCACGTTCCTTGAGTCCGTAGGCACGGCTGAGGCTGGTCAAGGAGCGATGGCTGGTGGCGAGCAGGCGCGGCGCTGGGATGGTGGCGAATTGCTCTCGATTCCAACGGTCCAGCGCCAGCAGGGCCTCGTCCATGGCGCGTTGGCGTCGCTGGATCTGCGGCGCGGCTTCTGGGGCCAGCTCCTGAAGGGTTGAGCTGATCAGCCCAGCCATCGCAGCGCTCTGGCGCGGGTCGTGCCAGACATGGGGGTCCTGCACGTTGGGCACGGCGCGCTCGGCCACCCGGATCGCCGGGGGCAGCCGCTCGAGGGCCGGGGTGAGGCCATAGCCGTTGATCAGGATCGTTGAGGCCTGCTGAAGGGCACGGCTCTGCTCAGGAGTCAGTTGCAGCTGGTGCGGATCGTCGCCAGGGCGCAGCAGGCAGGTCACGGCCACACTCTCTTGGGCCAGTCGTTGCGTCAGATCGCAGAGGGCCCCATCGGCGGCCACCACTGAGGGCTGAACGGCACCAGGCTGGGGTTGGCGGCAGGCCGCCGTGAGCAGGCTCAGTCCAAGGGCGGTGGCGACCAGGCGCCGCAGGCGGGACATCACCACAGTCGAGGAAGCGATAACGATTCTCTTCTCCGGCGTGACGCGGGCGCCTCGATAGCGTGAGGGCACCTGGCCCTGCTGCGGTGTCTCTCGAGGTGAGTCAGATCCGGGTGCGCCGAGGTGAGCAGATCGCCCTCGATCAGGTGAGCTTTGTGCTGGAACCCGGCAGCTTTACCGCCCTGGTGGGGCCGAATGGAGCGGGCAAGAGCACCCTGCTTCAGGCCCTGGAGGGGCAACTCCCGCTGGCGGGGGGATCCATCCAGTTCAACGGGCAGGTGTTGTCGCCGGCCTTGGCCCGGCAGCACCTGGCGCTCATGCCCCAACGTGGGGAGATCACCTGGAGCTTCCCGATCACGGTGGCGGAGCTGGTGGGTCTGGGACGACTCTCCTCCCGGCGCCCCGGATGCTGCGATGTGGAGGCGGCGTTGCAGCGGGTGGGTCTAGCCGGGCTGGGGGATCGGCGCCTGGATCAACTCTCCGGAGGGCAGCAGCAACGCGCCCTGTTGGCGCGAACCCTGGTGCAGTCGGCCCAGGTGTTGCTGTTGGATGAACCCTTCGCTGCCATTGATCCCCCCTCGCGCCAGGAGTTGCTGCGGGTGATGGCTCAGCTGAGGGATGCCGGGCTCACGCTGTTGGTGAGCAGTCATGACTGGGGCCGCGATCTCGATACGTATGACCGCGTGCTCGTGCTCGATCGGCAGCTCCTGGCGGATGGCACCCCGCAGGAGGTGCGTCATG
>VGPT01000006.1 GCA_016882485.1 Cyanobacteria bacterium M_surface_10_m1_298 | reverse complement strand
GTCCCATTGCCCATGCAGATCTCCGGCGATGGCGATGCGGAGCTCTGCCAAACGGATGCCTAGGCTTCCGCCATCCTGCATCAGGTAGGGCCTGAGCCTTGGTTTTCGCGGCTGCCCAGAACACCACCGGCGGTTGCCCGCCCCACGCCGAGCTCCTGGCAGCAATTGCCGAGCTCAAACGGCAGCGCAACGCCGTGATCCTGGCGCACTACTACCAGGAGCCTGAAATCCAAGACATCGCTGATTTCATCGGCGATTCACTCGAACTCTCCCGCAAAGCGGCCGCCACCGACGCCGACGTGATCGTGTTCTGCGGCGTGCACTTCATGGCGGAGGTGGCCAAGATCCTCAGCCCCTCCAAAACGGTGCTGCTGCCGGATCTCGATGCCGGTTGCACCCTGGCCGATGCCTGCCCGGCCGATGCCTTTGCCAGCTTCCGCGCTGAACATCCAGAGCATCTGGTGGTGAGCTACATCAACTGCTCGGCGGCCGTGAAGGCCCAGAGCGATCTGATCTGCACCAGCAGCAATGCGGTGGATCTGGTGAAGCAGCTGCCTGCCGATCGCCCGATCCTGTTTGCACCGGATCAGAACCTCGGCCGTTGGGTGCAGAGCCAGAGCGGACGCGAGCTCACCCTCTGGCCCGGCAGCTGCATCGTGCACGAAACCTTCAGTGAGCAGGCCCTGCTGCAGCTGAAGCTCGAGCATCCCGGTGCCGAAGTGCTCGCTCACCCGGAGTGCCAGCAGCATCTGCTCGATCATGCCGATTTCATTGGTTCCACCAGCGCCCTGCTGCGTCGCGCTGAAGCCAGTGAGGCCAGCGGCTTCATCGTGCTCACTGAGCCCGGCATCCTGCACCAAATGCGCAAGGCGGTGCCAAGCAAAGCCTTCTATGAGGTACCCGGCGCCGATGGCTGCAGCTGCAATGCCTGCCCCTACATGCGCCTCAACACCCTCGAGAAGCTGTGGCAGTGCCTCACGGAGATGGCGCCCCAGATCGAGCTGGATGAGGCGATGCGCCAGCGTGCCCTGGAGCCGATCGAAAAGATGCTGGCGATGAGCCGCTAGTAGCTGTAGTTGGCCACAAACAGGCTGGTGTCATCTGAGGGTTCGGAGCCCGGCTCATAGGACCCACGGCTAGCGGCCCCGTTGGCGCGGGCACGGGCCAGCAGCGCCGCCTGACCCGCCACCAAGTCGTGACCGCCCCAGTGCTTGATGCAGGAGTGCTGCAGGGCCCGACCGTAGGAAAAGCCCAGATGCCAGGGGGCGTAACCCTGGGCAGCAACCTGGTTGATGGCGTTGAGGCAGAGGCTGGCATCTTCCTCGCTGAGGCCACCGCTCAGGAAGAGGATCGCCGGCACCGCCGCGGGCACGGTGCGGCTGAGGGTGCGCACCGTGAATTCGCCCACCTCCTCGGCGCTCGCCTGCTGAGGGCACTCCGCGCCCGGGCAGGTCATTGAAGGTTTGAGCAGGCTGCCCTCGAGAAACACCCCGTTGATGGCGAGGGCTTCGTAGGTGGTGCGCAGCACCCACTCCTGCACCGAAGCGGTGGTGGTGATGTCGTGGTCGCCATCCATCAGGATCTCCGGCTCCACGATCGGCACCAGGCCGTGCTCCTGGCAGGTGCGGGCATAGCGGGCCAAGCCCCAGGCGTTCTCGCGCACCGACAACTCCGAAGGGGCTCCGTTGCCACTGATCTGGAGCACCGCCCGCCATTTGGCGAAGCGGGCACCGCGGGCGTAGTAGCGGGCGGCCCGCTCGCCCAACCCCTTGAGGCCGGTGCACCAGCTCTCACCCTCGACACCACCAGCCAGGGGTTCCACCCCCTGATCGACCTTGATGCCGGGCACAATCCCCTGCTTCTGAAAGAGCTCCACGATCGGGGCGCCGCCGGCTTCGGCCGTGCTGTCTTGAAACAGGGTTTCCTCGTAGAGGATCACGCCGGAGATGTGCTCGCTCAGCCCCTCGGTGGTGGCCAGCAGGCTGCGATAGGCACGGCGGTTGTCTTCGCTGTTCTCGAGGCCGATGGCATCGAAACGCTTCCCGATCGTGCCGGTGGATTCATCCGCCGCCAGCAATCCCGTGCTTGGCGCGGCCAGGGCCGCTGCAGTGGCCGCCAGTTCATCGCGGAAGTCGTTGAGGGCCATGGCCACGGGCCGCGGGGGGGCATTCCCTGGCTAGAGACGGCGGCCGCGGGCGTCAACCGGGCGACGCAGAGGTGCAACGCGGCTGGTCATGATTCAGCGCAAAGCACAGGTTTGATCAACACCGTCAATGCCCCTCGCCCCAGGCGGCCTGCTGCAGCTCACCCCTGAGGGGCTCTACTGCCCGGCGGCATGCGCCTGGATCGATCCCTGGCGCCCCGTGCCGAGGGCGCTGATCACCCATGCCCATGCCGACCATGCCCGCCCGGGCTGCGGCGAGTATTGGGCGATCGGAGCGAGCGAAGGCATCCTGCGGGAACGGCTCGGCGCTGAGATCAAGCTGCTGCCGGTGGACTACGGCCAGCTGCATCGCATTGGCGACGCCCGCGTGTCGTTTCATTCAGCCGGCCACGTACTCGGTAGCGCCCAGATCCGCCTGGAAGCCGGCGGCGAGAGCTGGCTGGTGAGCGGCGACTACAAACGGTGCGCTGATCCGAGCTGTGCCCCCTTTGAACCGGTGCAGGCGGATGTGCTGATCAGCGAAGCCACCTTCGGGCTGCCGATCTACCGCTGGCAGAGCGGCGCCGAAATCGCAACGGAGATCCTGGAGTGGTGGCGCAGCGCTCCGGATCGCCCCTCGGTGCTGTTCTGCTACGCCTTCGGCAAGGCACAGCGGGTGCTGGCGGAGCTGCATCGGCTCGGGGTGAGCGATGAAGTGCTGCTGCATGGCGCCGTTGATCGGCTGATGGGGCCGTACCGCGAGGCCGGTGTGGCCATGCCACCCACGAGGCCTTTGGCGCAGATCGAGCGGGGAGTCGATCTGGCCGGCCGCCTACTGATCGCTCCCCCCGCTGCGCACCGCAGCCGCGGGCTGGGGCGGTTCGCCAAGGCCGAGAACGGCTTCGTGAGCGGCTGGATGGCCGTGCGCGGTGCCCGGCGCCGACGGGGCTACGGACGGGGTTTTGTGATGAGCGATCACGCCGATTGGGCTGGCCTGCTGCAGAGCGTGAAAGACAGCCAGGCGCAGCAGGTGTATGTGACCCACGGCCAGAGCAACGTGCTGGCCCGCTACCTGCAGGAGGTGGAGGGCGTCAGCGCTGAACCACTGGAGGGCTCCTTCGAGGCCGAACGCTTCGATGACGAGCAGGAGCCGAGCTGATGCAGGCCTTCGCTGCACTCTTCCACCAACTCGATGGCACCGGCAGCACGAGCGCCAAGCTCGAGGCGCTGCAGGCCTATTTCCGCAGCGCGACCCCCGCCGATGCGGCCTGGGCCCTGGCGTTGCTGCTGGGCAAACGGCGGCGCAGGCTGATCACCGGGCGGCGGCTGCGGGAGATCTGCCTGGCGGGCACTGCCCTGCCGGAGTGGTTGTTCGAGGCCTGCCACGCCCAGGTCGGAGATTCAGCCGAAACTGTGGCGTTGCTGTGGCAACAGCGGGCCGAGGCCCACAGCGGTCTTGAGGAGTCGCTGGCCCAGTGGATGGACGTACGGCTACCGCAGCTGGCGTCCCTGGAGGGAGAGGAGCAGGCCGAAGCGGTGCAGGCGTGCTGGCGGAGCCTGCCGGCCGATCATCTGCTGCTGCTCAACAAGCTGCTCAGCGGGGGCTTCCGGGTGGGCGTTTCCACCGGGCTCGTCACGCGGGCTCTGGCCCAGAGCGCTGACCTGGATGAAGCGCTTGTGGCGCACCGGCTGATGGGCGGCTTCACCCCCAGTGGCGCTGCGTTCGCCGAACTCACCGCCATCGCCACCGAAAACGAAGGCCTCTCAGCTCGGCCCTATCCCTTTTTTCTGGCCAGCCCCCTGGAGCCGGGCCAGCTGGAGC
The DNA here is from genome assembly GCA_016882485.1 of Cyanobacteria bacterium M_surface_10_m1_298. Lineage (GTDB taxonomy): Bacteria > Cyanobacteriota > Cyanobacteriia > PCC-6307 > Cyanobiaceae > Vulcanococcus. The sequence goes on along the minus strand of VGPT01000006.1, from coordinate 57,350 downwards.
ACACGCCACCCACGAGCTGGCAACTGGAATGGAAATGGGATGGCATCCGCGGCCAGCTGATCAACCGCGCCGGCGGCTGCAGCCTGTGGAGCCGCGGCGAGGAGCTGATCAATGAAGCCTTTCCGGAGCTGATCGCACTGGCGGAGCAGTTACCCCAGGGAACGGCACTGGATGGGGAGGTGATCGTGTGGCACGGCGATGCCGAAACACCGGAATCCTTCGCCAGCCTGCAACGCAGGCTTGGGCGCAAAGCGCCAAGCCGCAGCCTGCAGCGCGACTGCCCAGCCGCCTTCGTGGCCTACGACCTGCTGGAACACGAGGGGAGCGATCTGCGTGAGATCCCTTTGCACAAGCGGCGCAAGCGGTTGGAGGAGCTGCAGCGCAGCTGGGTCGAAACCCACGGCAGCGAAGGCACGGGTCGGCTGCGGCTCTCCGCCACCCAGAGGCTCCGCCGCTGGGCCGACTTGGATGGCCTACGCGATCAGGCCCGAGCGCAACGAGCCGAAGGGCTGATGCTCAAGGCTCTCGAGTCGCCCTACCTGGTGGGACGCAAACGGGGTTTCTGGTGGAAGCACAAACTGGAACCGTTGCGGCTGGATGCCGTGCTGCTCTACGCCCAGGCAGGTAGCGGTAAGCGAGCCAACCTCTACACCGACTACAGCTTTGGCCTCTGGAACGGCGAAGGAGAGTTGGTGACCTTTGCCAAGGCCTACTCCGGCCTTGACAATACCGAAATCCGCGAGCTCGATCGCTGGATCCGAGCCCACACCACCGAACGCTTCGGGCCGGTGCGGGCGGTCGAGCCATTGCAGGTGTTTGAGCTCGCCTTTGAAGGCATCCAGCCCTCGAAACGCCATAAGTGCGGCTTCGCGGTGCGCTTCCCGCGCATCAGCCGCTGGCGCAGCGACAAACCCGCCGGTGAGGCCGACAGCCTGGATAGTGCCCGGGCCCTGATGGAGCAGCTGCCTTGAGCACCGTGTTGGCACCGATCGAGGCCTGGTTCGCGCAGCAGGGCTGGACGCCGATGGCCTTCCAGCGCCAGTGCTGGCAGGCCTATCTGGAGGGCGAGAGCGGCCTTCTACAGGTGCCCACCGGCTCCGGCAAGACCTATGCCGCCGTGATGGGACCGATCGCCGAACTATTGGGCACTGCCGCAGGGGATGACGCACCTGCACAAAGGCAGGGGCGCAAGCCGTTACACCCCCAAGGCCGTCCAACGCGAGGAGCGCCTCCCAAAGGGCTGCGCCTGCTGGTGATCACACCACTGAGGGCCCTGAGCCGCGATCTTGCACTGGCGATCGAGGAGCCCATTGCCGCCATGGGCTGGCCCATCCGAGTGGCCATTCGCAACGGCGACACCAGCACATACGAACGCAGCAAGCAACTGCGCACACCTCCCGAGATCCTGATCACCACGCCGGAATCCCTGAGCCTGCTGCTGGCCAACGCCAAGGCCAAGGAGCTGTTCGCTCAGCTGCAGGCCGTGGTTCTTGATGAGTGGCATGAGCTGATGGGCAGCAAGCGCGGCAGCCAAACCGAGCTCTGCCTCAGCTGGCTGCGCCGCCATCGGCCAAAGCTGCGCACCTGGGCCATCAGCGCCACCATCGGCAACCTTCAGGAGGCCGCCAAGGCGGCCCTGGGAGCCGGAGTCGATCAGCCGTTGATCGTGACCGCGGAACTGAAGCGCAACACCGACATTCGCAGCCTCCTGCCGGAGCAGATCGATGGATTCCCTTGGGGAGGACACCTGGGGCTACGGATGTACGAAGAGTTGATCGCCGCCATGGATCCCGGCGTCAGCACCCTGCTGTTCACCAACACGCGCAATCAGGCGGAGCGCTGGCATCAGTGCCTTCGCTTTGCCTGCCCTGAGATGGAGGACGCCCTGGCCCTCCACCACAGCTCCATTGATCGCAGCGAGCGAGAGGCGATTGAGGCCCGTGTCAAAAGCGGTGAGTTGCGTTGGGTGGTGTGCACCAGCTCCCTCGATCTGGGGGTGGATTTTCAGCCGGTGGAACGGGTGGTTCAGATCGGCAGTGCCAAGAACCTTGCCCGCCTCCTGCAACGGGCCGGCCGCAGCGCCCACTGCCCGGGCGGCACCTCCCAGGTGCTGTTCATGCCGACCAACGCCCTGGAACTGCTGGAAGTGAGTGCGATGCGGCGCGGCCTCGGGGAGGGCCTCGTGGAACACAGGCGGCCTCCTCGGCTTCCGCTGGATGTGCTGCTGCAACACCTGATCAGCCTTGCCTGCGGAACAGGCTTTGAGCCCGGGCAAGAGCTGACAACGGTGCGGCACTGCTGGAGCTTCCGGGAGCTCAGCGATGCGCAATGGCAGTGGTGCCTTGACTTTCTCGAACAGGGCGGACAGTGCCTGGGGGCCTATCCGCGCTACCGCAAATTGGTGCGCTGCCAGCTCGATCGCGACGACCCCGTTGCTGAGGGGGAGCCCTACCGCTACCGGGTGCTCGACAAGAGGATTGACCGGCTGCATCGCTTCAACATCGGCACCATCACGGCCGATCGCTCCGTCACGGTGCGGTTCGTGCGCGGGACGGTGCTTGGGCATGTGGAAGAGGCCTTCATCAGCCGTCTGAAGCCCGGTGATGTCTTTTTCTTTGCTGGCCGGCAGCTGGAGTTCGTGCGTTTGCGGGAGATGACGGCCCAGGTCAAGGCCAGCAGCAAGAAAAGCTCCACCGTGCCCGCCTGGGCCGGAGGGCAGATGGCCCTCTCGGATCTACTCAGCCAACACCTCCGGAGCGAGGTGGATCGATGCTCCAGGGGGATGAGCAATCCAAGCGAACTGGACACGCCAGAACTCCGTGCCCTGGGCCCCTTGCTGCAGCGCCAAGCGGATCTGTCCCAGATCCCGATGCGCCATCAGGTGCTACTGGAAGTGTGCTCCAGTCGGGAAGGCAGCCATCTGTTTGTGTATCCCTTCGAGGGGCGCTTCGTGCACGAAGGCATTGGCTTCCTTTGGGCCTGGCGATTGGCCCGTTACCGCTCCAGCACCATCACCGTCTCGGTGAATGACTACGGCTTTGAGCTGCTGGCGCCACGGAACTATCCCTTTGAGGAGCTGATCGAGCTCCATGGCGATGAGCTGCTCGATAGCGATGTCCTCGAACAAGACCTGGAGCAGGCCCTGAACTTCTCCGAGCTCTGCCGCCGCCGCTTCCGCTCCATTGCCCAGGTCAGTGGTCTGGTGAGTCAAGCGATGCCCGGCCAGAGCAAGACCGGTGGCCAACTCCAGATCAGCGCCGCCCTGTTGTTCGATGTGTTCCAGAAACATGAACCGACCCACCTCTTGCTCGAGCAAGCCCGGCGCGAAGTGCTGGAGGAGCAGCTGGAGCAGCATCGGCTGGAAGCCGCGCTTGAACGCCTTCGGGGGAGTGAATGGGTGATGGAGCGCATCCCGCGGCCTGGCCCACTGGCATTCCCTCTGCTGGTGGAGCGGCTGAACAACCGCTTCAGCAATGAGTCTCTGCTGGAGCGGGTTCAGCGGCTGATCGCCGACGCTCAGCGTGTGGAGGGTTGATGGTTCAACTGGAAGTCCCCAGGCCGGCGCAGGGTGACAAGTCTGTTCGTGGCTATTGTCTTGGTGTGAGGGGGAGACCCTTTCTTGTGTGGTTACTTGATTCGGTGGGTAGGGTCACGCCTACTGCCTCCCTCACACCCCTTGTGACAGCAGACATCAGTGGCACCGGGGCTGACTGGAGCCTGTAATCGTTCAGGCCTTTTCTTCGATCCGTTCAGCGAACGCGACGCCCTTGAAGCGAAGAAGGCTCAATAACGTCCTTCAGCCCAGTCTCCCTGTCATGCCACTGATGATGGATCTGAGACCAGGTTGGTGCGAGTTGTCATGCTGCATGGTCTAGCAGTGTGCAAGAGCACCACGATGTCTATTGCTGATGTCGTGACTAGGGTCTGATTAAATCCCTTGCTACCATGATTCTGGCATACAAAGAGTTCTGGATTAAGTCATTCGACTTTGCCGGCAGAACACGACGCATAGATTTCTGGCTGGCATTCGTAGCCAATATTCTGGCACTCATACTCGTGATCTTAATTGGCGCTCTCATTGCGCCAGTCTTCACTGGCTCATCAGGCGCAATGCCAACGGTCCTTGTCAGTCTCTACGCCATAGGCACCGTCGTACCAAACATCTCAATACAGCTGAGACGGCTGAGAGATGCAGGCTTCAGTCCATGGCTGATTCTACTCTCCTTGGCTCCATATATTGGGGGAGTCGTGCTTCTTGTTCTCTATTGTCGTGGCTCTAAGAAGGCTCCTTTGGCCTAGCTTTTACGGCAGGTCTCATTTCGGGAGCGGAACAAGGACGCCACGGCACGAGCCAATCACAGCGGATCTCGACGCTCAGCAAACATTCGCTTGAGCTGGCTTTGAACTCTATTCATCTGCGAAACCTCCTTCTCGTATTGAGCGTTGCGAGTGAAGGAATAGAACAAAACGAGCCAAGTCGCTGTGAGACCAAGTGCAATGAGTAAAACCTAGTCAGTATTTAGACTGCCTGCAAGAGACATGTTACGAGCTCCTCGCGATGATCAATCAAGAGCCATGAACTTATCAAGTGATTATTCTCGAGATTGATCTGGAATGTAGTGATCCTCTCAAGGAACCGCAGGAAGGGTGATGGGCTTGCCTTGCGGACCTACGAAAACAATGATCATAACTGCCGGATCAGGGCCGAGACTCAAACTTCGGTGCGCGGTGTTGACAACTTCTATGGCCGCCTGACCGGGCTCCAGAAGCTGCGTTGAACCTTTCTCAGTCTCAAGCAGCAACCGGCCCTGTAACAGCACCGCGGCGTGGATCACTGGATGCTTGTGGAGATTCAATGTCACACCCGGAGGCACCGACATTCTCAGCACGTTCACCTCAGGCTGGGCAGCAGACAGTGGCGGAAGGACAGCCCCATCCCAGGACCGATTGCCGCTGGCCAAGGATTGCACCGTCACCCCGGGGCCCAAAGACCCCAGATCAGTGCTGCTGGCGATTGGGCGCACCGTCGTCGAACCGCCATGGTCACCATCGGCGAGTGCCGGCGGCAGCAGAACCAAGCCCAGTGCAAGCAAGACCCCGGCTGACTTCTCCATGACGACAAACAAGACCTACGCCAATCAGCCTGCTGCCACCAGCGAATCTTCAGCTGCCTGTATCTCCCCCTTGTTACCTAGACGGCACAGGCCGTCGGTCAGATCGGTTCCGGAGATTGAGCAGCGCCGGAGCCGATCCATTGCGAGAGTGCGCCAGGACATGGACTTGGCAATGCGCCATCTGAGCTGGCACGACTTTGATCAGGCCGTGGAGGGAATTGCCAGGCGCTGCGCAGATCAATACTTCAGCGGCATCTACGGCATTCCCCGCGGCGGCCTGGTGCTGGCCGTGTGTCTCAGCCATCGCCTGCAGGTGCCGCTTCTCGATCAACCCCAGGCCCAGTGCCTGGTGATCGACGACATCTACGAGACCGGTCGCACCGTGGAGCCGTTTCGGGAGCGCAGGGATCTGACCACCTGGGTGTGGTTCAGCAAGAAACCCACCGACTGGTGGCAGGCGCTGGAGACCACCACCAGTAGCGATTGGATCGTGTTCCCCTGGGAGAACCCCTCAGCCGCGGGAGACGATGAAAAGCTCTACCGCGCCTCACGCCTCGATGGTTAAACCCACCCTCTACCTCGCCTCCCCCTATGGGTTTTCCGCCCACTGGCGAGAGCGTTTGCTGCCGGATTTCATCCATGCCCTTGAAGCCCTTGGCCTTGAGGTGTGGGAGCCCTTCAGCCGCAACGGTCAGGTGGATCTGGCCGAAGCCGGTTGGGCCTGGCGCGTCGCCCAAGCCGACCTACAGGACGTGCGCGATGCCGACGCGTTCTTCGCCGTTGTGAATGGAACACCTCCTGATGAGGGAGTCATGATCGAACTAGGGGCTGCGATCGCCCTTGGGAAGCCGGTGTTCCTGTTTCGCGACGACTTCCGGCGCTGCAGCGACTCTGAGGACTACCCCCTCAACTTGATGGTGTTCAGCGGCCTCCCCCAAGAGGGCTGGAGAGATTGGCTCTATGGAGATCTAAGCGAACTCGCGGATCCCCAAAAGGCCCTGAGGCGATGGATTGAGAACCGCTAAAGCTCGGGAGCGATGTCCTTGGCTTCCTGGGCCGCTTTCATCGCCACCTCCACTGGAACCGTGCCATCCGATCGCAGCACCTGAGGCTTCTGGGTGAGCTGCTGCACCATGTGCCTGCGTTGCTCTGAAGTCAGCCGCAAGAGATCAGCCAAAACAGCCGGATCAATGCAGCCCAATCGCTCCTTCGCCAGATCGTCCATCAACGGTTGCAACGACCGAGGCCCGACCAACGTGCCTCGGAGGGCCACCTTTTTAAGCCCAAAACCGGGCGCACCGATGCGCCGTCAGCAGCTGCTCACAGGAGCCTGATCCAAGCGAATCCGATCGATGATGGCGCGATGAACAATCACAGACCCCTCTCTTTGTTGTTCGTGGCCCTTTGCCTGGCCGTGGTTCCCCTCTCCGCAGCCCTGCTGCTTCACGGCCACGCCAACCTCGGCGCCGTTCTGCAGAACGCCTTCGGCTGAAAACGAGAACAAAACCGCAGTCTGATCTCAGCTGTCTCAGCCCTCGCTAGCAGTGCAGTAGCGGCAAGACCGGCGATGCTCTCCTACAACCTCAACGTTGATCTTCCGCACCGGAGCCTGAGCATTCCCCTTCAGGCCCACTCCGCTGCACAGGCCTGGCGCATGGGAAGGGATTGGTTCCCCGACTATCCCCTCACCCTTGTACTCCAAAGCCATCCCTGGAGCCAGCACAGCCCACCTCAAGCGCCGTAGCCCCGCGAAGACAACACCGATCAGGCGTCAGTACATTTGTACGAGCTGAGCAACTCGAGTGGAGGCTCCTCGCTTTCTGGCGGTGCGCGTCGGAGACCTGGTGGCGGTGCAACAGCGTGGCGACTGGTGGGCCGGGGAAGTGATCCACGCCGAAGGAGGCGCCCGCTGCAAGGCGAACTCCCTGTTTCAAATCGCCTGCATCGACACCGGCGTGATCCGCACGGTGAATGCCAACGCCGTGGTGGATGTGATCAAAAGCCGAAACTCAGGAGCGCTCGAGACGACGCACAATCCAGGCCATCAGGCCCAGGGAACCCGCCAAGGCAATCAACAGAGCAAGGGTCATGGCGGATGAAGGAAGCAGCGTTGATTATGTCGGCCTGCTGTTTGTCTACGGAAGCCTCAAGCGGGGAGAACGCAACCATGGCCAGTTGCGCGAGGCGCGCCTGGAGGGCAAAGGCAGCGTGAGCGGATTGAGCTTGTACGACCTGGGGCCATTTCCGATGGCGGTGGTCGATCCGAGCGGCGGCTCCGTGCTTCACGGGGAGATCTATGCGGTCACCGCGGAACAGCTCGAACACGTGGATCGGTTTGAGGGGGCGCCAAGGCTCTATGAACGCCAGCTGCACCGACTCCGTGATGGGCGAGAGGTCTGGGTCTATGTGGGCCGGGCGCGGCAGGTTCGCTTTGTGGCGACGATCCCCTCGGGCCGTTGGTTGGGCTCAGACCGCCACTAACCAACGCCCGGCCAGAGCGAGCGCCAGCGCCAGCACGGACGCTCCGAGCCAGGCGGAGCGATGGGTGGCCAGTTGACGGCGCAGCAACACCACAGATACGCCCCAACCCAGCAGCACCGCAGCGCTCTGACAGAAGGCGATCACATGCGAATCGGCGCGCCAAGCAGGAACGACGGCGGCCCAGTCGGGCTGCCAGAACGACAGGCTCACCGGCAACAACTGTCCGGCTTCTGCCATGCCGATCGGCAGATGGCGTGCCAGCAACAGAGCCCAGATCAAGGGCAGGAACCCATAGAGGGTGCGTTGCAGACGTTGCGCGGAGAACAGGACATGGCAAAGCGCGTAGGCAAGGGCCGGGATCGACAACGCCAGCGCTGCAGTCGCAAGCCGTAGAGGCAGTGGACCCTCCACCAAGGAGGAAGGCACCCAGGTCAACCAGCCGAGCAGGCGATGGGCATGGTGCAGGCAGAGGTCGCCGGCCAGCACGAGCAGCAGCAACGGTTCGCCCCTTGGAAGATCCATCTCGCGCTGAATGTCAGCGGCCGGGGGGCGCAGGGCCAGTTGCACGGAACGGTGCGGGCAGGCCTGGGCACAGGTGAGGCAGAGCACACAGTTGCGGTTGTCGCTGAGGTGGGCGGGATGGGTGCCGAGGGGACAGCCCGCCGTGGCCAGCCCCTCCCCTTCAGCAGGACCACCTTTGAAGCAGGAGTAGCTGCTGCAACTGCCACTGCAGGTGCCCACCTGGGCGCGTAGCTCCAGAACCGACAACTTGGCGAACAAGCCATTCATTCCTCCCACCGGGCAGAGATAACGGCACCAGAAGCGCTTCTCAAAGCGCAAGGAGCCCACGACCGCCCCAGCGGTGATCAGCAACAGCAAGCAGCTGCTGAGCCAAGCGGTGTTCTGCAGATCCCAAACCTCCTCCCAGAGCAGGATCAAGGCAAAACCAAACGCCAACAGAGGGGAAGCCCAGTCATCGGTTTCCCCTCGGGGCCAGCGGGCGGGCTGTAGGCCCAGGGCACGGGCCAGGCGTTGGGTGATCTCGCCCCAGACCATGAAGGGACAGAAAGAACACCACAGTCGGCCCACCAGTGGGAAGCCCAACAGGATCAACGGCCACCACCAGGCCCAGAAGAGATTGAGCGCTCCGTTGTGTTGTCGGTCCTGGGGACCCAGCCAGAGCCAGAGGTTCACCAGAACAAACAGCCAGCTCACCAAACCGAATAGGAGCGTGTTCCAGAGCCCTGGCGCCCGCATCAGCTCCCGCAGATGTGGTTTCCAACGCCAGATGTCGAAGCGAAAGCGCTGATGGCGCGGGGGTGTCCAAAACACATCCTCCGGGATCACCCCCGGCGCTGCGTGTCCCTCCTGCCGACGTATCTGCTGCAGAGCGCGATAGATCAGGGTGTCCAGCTCCCGCAGGTTGTTGGGGAAGTCGTAGGCCTGCAGGCGCTTCACCACCGCCTCGGGCACCTCGGGGGGCGGGCTCCAACCGAGCTTCCGGCTACGGAGGCGAACGCCATAGCGCATCCATTCGCCCAGGTCCTGGCGCCGAACCCGCAGGGGGGGCACCCGGATGAGCGTGCAGCAACGCTCAAAGCCAGGGCTCACGGTTTCTGAGGTGAAGAACAGACGCCCCTGAAAGCCATGGCCGCCCTGGACCAACTCCAGCAACCGGGGTTTGAGCGGCTCAGGCACCCGCTCCAGTTGGTCAATCAGCAGGGATCCATCCCCCAGCAGAGCCAGCAGCGACGTTCCGGGCGGGTCGCTGGCGGATCCGAAAAGATCGCTGCCATCGGCTTTGAGCAGGGCGCCATCAAGGCGCACCATCAAGCGCTTGCGATCCGCCGAGCCGAAGTGAATGAGAGCCGCGAGGTTGTCCTTCTCCAGGCCTGGCTCCCCGGAGATGAGAACGGCCCGTCGCGTTGGATCCTGAGCCGCCTGTCGGATGGAGTCCCGCAGCGCCCTGGCGTAACGACTACTGCCGACGACCCCTCGGCGGGCCTGTCCCACCAGAAGCGGTGCGAGTTTCAGCAACGCAGAGGGCTCAGACACCTGTGTCTCGAGGCCAATGCCTCCAGTCTGGAGGCGTTCGTGCAAAGCGGGTGGCGAGAAGCCGATACGCTCAGCCGATCCCACAGTTCAGTCATGGCCCTGACCCTTTACGGCGGCGCCCGCAGCCGGGCCTCCATGCCCCGTTGGTACATGGAGGAAAAAGGGATCCCCTACACCTGGCATCTGCTGGACATGGAAGCCGGGGAACACCGCCAGGAGCCCTTCACCCAAATCAACCCCTTCGGCAAGGTGCCGGCGCTGGTGGATGAGGATCCGTCCCTAACGGATGGTCGTCTGCAGCTGTTTGAAAGCGGAGCGATCCTGCTCTATCTCGCGGAGCGCTACGGCGGTGAATGCCAGAGCGCAGCAGAACGGGGTCTAGCGCAGCAGTGGGTGTTGTTCGCCAATGCCACCCTCGCCACGGCCCTGTTCGTACCCTCCAACCGGGAACGCGAATTCCCCCGACTGATGGAGGTGCTCGATCGCAAGCTGGGCGAGGGTCCACTGATGGGCGAGGCCTGGGGAGTGGCCGACTGCGCCGTGAATGCCTATCTCGCCTACCTGCCGATCTTCTTCCCCCAGATCGATCTGAGCCCCTATCCCCAGGTGCAGGCCACCATTAGCGCCACCCAACAACGACCGGCATACCAAAGCGTGATGGGTCAGCGGTGAAGGGCAGCGCCCTGATTCGATGGCAGGGCCATCCCCTGGAGCTGCTGCCGGAGCGCGCCGTTTGGATTCCCCAACAGCGTTTGCTCCTGCTGGCGGATCTGCACCTGGGCAAGGCGGAAACCTTCCAGGCCCATGGCATTCCCCTACCCAGCGATGGGGATCTCGGCAACCTCAATCGCCTTCTGGCCCTAGCCAATGCGCTTCAACCTGAGCAGGTGCTGGTGCTCGGTGACCTGATCCATAGCCGGGTGGGGCTGACGGCTGAACTGCGCGAGAAGCTGGCGGCTCTGCCAGACCTGCTGGGATGTCCGTTAGGGCTGATCGGCGGCAACCATGACCGCGGTAGTTGGATTGCCGGCTTGGAGGCCCGCACCTCTCTGGCCAGTGGAGTGTGGTGGCTCAGTCATGAACCCGAAGCACCCCCCGACGCTCACGGTCTCAACCTCTGTGGTCACATTCACCCGGTGGCGGTGCTTGGCAGAGGCCCTGATCGACTGCGGCTGCCCTGTTTTGCCTTGGATCAGCACCAACAGCGGCTGATGCTGCCGGCGTTTGGAGAGCTCACCGGCGGGCATCCCGTCGGGGCTGATCTGGACCGCTGGTTGATCGCCGATGGGCAAGTGCTGGCCCTGGGGCGTTCGTAGATTGCCCCTCTCCGGTAGGACGATCTGAACACAGCGACGCCGCCAACACCTGTCTCGGATCGGCCCCTCTGGAGACGCAAGCGCTGGCTAACGATCGGCGTCCCCGTGGGCCTGTTCGCCTTTCTGGTGGCCATTGCGCCGCCATTGCCCGAACGGGAACAGCGGTTTGATCAGATCAGGGGCCAAGGCGCCGATTCCCTCTTCCGCTACCGACCTGATGACGAGGTGTATGCCTTCGACGTCGATCCCCGCAAGATCCGACTGGATCTCCTGGAAGGCTGGGATCGAGAACAGGAGGCCTACAACGACTCCGGCGCTTTGGCCTACTTCTCAGGGCCGATGTACGAGCGGCACGTCAACGCCGCGGGCCAGGAGATCACGATTCCCCTTGGGGATCTGAAGCTCGGGTCTCAGGTCTGGAGAGGACGAAATCGCACCGCAGCGCGGCAGCGAGCTTTTGTGGGGATCCGCCATGACGGGCAGGTGGACTTCGGCTATGGAGAACTGACACCGGAGCGGGCCGGCACGTACGACACCTTCATCGGTGGTCTCCACAGCCTCTACAACGATCTTGAAGCTCCTCCTGCCGAGTATCGCGGCGCCTACAGCGTGTCCATGGGTCAGCAGATCCGGTACTTCCTGCCCCGGATCCGGATGGTGCTGGGGCTCAGGCGCGATGGTCGACTGGAGGTGCTGATGAGCCGCGATGGGCTCACCCTGGAGCAAACCCGCAGCCTGGCTCGACAGCGAGGGTTGAAGGCCGCCTACCTGCCGGATCACGCCTCCAAGAGTCGCTTCATCATTCCCGGTGTCAAAGGCTTCAGCGAGGCCGATGCCAACTGGATCAGCGGCGGAGCTACCAGCTTTGTGCATGTGCCCTACATGCTGCGGCTGAGCGAGAGGCCCCAGCCGCTGCGCGGCGATCTGCTGGCCAGCCTGGTGCCACGGGCCGGACGACGCCAGTGCAGCAACCCTCTGCAATGCGGGCAAACCTTCGGCACCCAACTGGTGGATCGGGCCCTGGCGGGTCTGAACCGATTGATGGAGCAGGGGGTCGAACCCATCGCCCGGTTGATCTGGTCGCCGAAACCCAGCGGCACCGGGCCTGCCACCACCAAGGGACAGCCGCTGCGGGAACCACCGATCACCGCTGACCCCCTCGCCCTGAGGGAACTGCAGGAGAAGGATGCTGCCAGTCCCAGCGACGAACTGATGCCCCTGGCACCGGATCTGCCGCCACCATTGGTGTTAGAGGAGGGTCAGGAGCTGCCGAGCGATCCCGAAGTGGACATCGCGGCGCCTGGCCTGGGCAGCGGAATCAACGATGCCAACGGCTCTGGGGTGCCACTGCCGCCCCCCCTGCCACCAGTGAACCAACCAATCAGGCAACAGCCGATGCCACCACCGCCGGTGCTTGCACCGCCACCGCCCTAGGCAGAGGCCAGGGCGCGCACCACATCACCGCGGGTGAGAACCCCCAACGGGCGCTTGCCTTCATCCAGCACGAAGAGACGCTGGGTGTTGCTTTCATGCAGCAACTTCGCCGCCGCCGGCAGGAGGGTGTCGGCACTGCAGGTGTGCGGACCCTTGCTCATCACCTCTCCCACCGTGTTGCCCAGCACCTGGTGCACCTGCTTATCCCACTGCAGAGGATTGCGCAGATAGATCACCGCATCGAGCAGCATCACGTAAGGGCCGGCATCGAAGCCGCTCTCGCGCACCATCAGATCCTGTTCGGTGAGTTCACCCACCAACGCTCCCGTCTCATCGAGAACGGGCAGGCCGCTGATGTGGTGGTCGCTCATGAGCTGAACCGCCTTCTGCAGTGGCGTGTCGACGCGGACACTGCGCACCGGAGTACTCATCACCTCGGAGACGCGGCGTTCAACGACCATGGCTGCCCAATCAATGTCGCCATTGTGGCCGCTCGACCAGGCGGAAGAATGAACTGCAACGCTTGATGGGAAAGCCATGCCCAACCGCCGCATCCAGCGCCGCCTCGCCGATGGCCTCACGGTGGGGCGTGCCCTGCTTGGCCTGCCACTGATCGTGGCACTCGGATGCGGTGAGATGGGCACCGCCTGGTGGCTGTTACTCGTGGGCGGCCTGAGTGACGCGGCCGATGGCTGGCTGGCTCGCCGGGCCGGGGGTGGCTCGATCTGGGGTGCCCGGCTTGATCCGCTCACCGACAAGATCCTGATCCTGGCGCCCCTGCTCTGGCTGGGGGCAGAGGGGATCCTGCCCCTTTGGGCCATCTGGTTGCTGCTGGCCCGGGAGCTGCTGATCTCCGGCTGGCGCGCCGGCCAGGGCAGCGGAGGGCCTGCCTCCTGGGGAGGCAAGGCCAAAACAATCCTTCAATTCGCCTCCCTGCTGCTGCTGCTTTGGCCATGGATCGGCCAGAGCCACCTGCAAACCCTGGGGTTCTGGCTGTTCTGGCCGTCGTTGCTGCTGGCCTTGAGTTCAGCCTGGGGCTACGTCAAAGCGCCAGCAGCTGATCGTCAGAGCTGAAATCAGGGCTTGTGGGCATCCGCTTGGCGTAGTCGTTGCTGTAGCTATCGGCGAGGGCCTGCTCGACGTCGTAGGCCGGTATCCAGGCCAGTTCCCGCTGAACCCGATGGATATCAGTCAGGAAGTGGGCCATGCGCAGGGGGAACGCCTTGCGAGCCTTCTTATCGAGACCGGAGGGATCAAAGCTGCGAATCTCAACAGCAGCTGGATCTTTGCCACAGGCACGGGCCGCGGCGGCCACGAGGCCGCGGAAACTGATGCCCTGGGCGCTGCTGCAGTTGTAGACGCGGTTGGCCGCGGCATCCACACCGATGCTCAGAGCCATCGCTGTAGCCAGATCGTTCACATGACCGAGCTGGGTGATGGTGCTGCCATCTCCGGGCAGGGGCACGGGCCGTCCATGCACGATCCGATCAAAAAACCAGCTCTCCACTGGGTTGTAGTTGCCGGCCCCCACGATGTAAGTGGGGCGAAAACTGGTGAAGGGAATCTTCTCCGCCTGGAGCCAGGCCTCGGTGTCGAGCTTGCCGCTGTGACGACTCTGGGGATCGGTGGGGGAGTCTTCCGTGAGGGGCCACAGTTCACTGTCGGCGTAGACCCCGGCCGAGCTCACATACACAAAGCGGTGGCTCGGAGCCCCAGTGATCGCAACCACCGAGCGACTGTCGTCGACGGTGCGGCCGGAACTGTCGACAATCACATCGAATCGACGACCCGACAGAGCCGACAGACCTTCAGCGCTGGTGCGATCTCCGCAGAGGTGCTCAACCCCATCGGGCACCGCATTGCGGCCACGGGTGAACAGGGTGAGGCTGTGGCCAGCGTTCAGCAGTTGCTGCACCAGGGGGCGACCCACAAAGCGGGTTCCGCCCATCACCAGAATGTCCACACCAGCCACTGCAAGGTGCAGCCATTCAAAGCGGTGGCGGCAGGGGCTGAAGCAACTCCAGACTGTCGGCAGTCAGCCACAGGTCGATGGGGAGATTCACCGAAGCACTGCGTTCACTGAACAACCTCAAGCTGCTGGCAGCGATCGGCCGCAGCGGGGGAGAGCTCAGCACGGTGGCCGACCTGGTGGACAACTTCCTGGGAAGTCCACAGATGGCCGATTGCGTGCGCCGGTTTCGCGCGGTGCCAGGCGGCAACACCCTGATGGATGGGCGTTACCCACCGCTGCAGCCCGACATTGCGTCGCTGCTGACGCTGCCCGAGGGCACCCTGGGCCGTCGCTACGCCAGCTTGATCAAACAGCTGGGCTACGACCCTGAGTTCTTCCGGCCGAGGCCCATCGAGAGCGAAGCGCACTGGCTGACCCAGCGGATCGCCACCACCCACGACATTCACCACGTGGTGAGCGGCTTTGGCACCGAACCCGAGGGTGAAAGCGGTGTCCTGGCGATCACGGCAGGACAGATCGGCTTTCCCGCCTACGTGCTGCTGACCGGAGCGAGCCAGCTGGCCAACTTCCGCTTCAGGCTGGAGCAATTCGAACCGGTGAGCCGGGCCATGGCTCACGGTTTCGCCATCGCCCGTCAGAGCCAATGCCTGGCTGCCGTGCGCTGGGAGGAGGGTTGGGACAAACCCATCCAGCAGTGGCGCCAAGAGTTGGGTCTCAGCGACCCTGCCGACCGCGAGCCCTACGGTTTGGACCAGCAGCTGCAAGCTGGATGAAGCTGCCCCAGCAATGGACCGCCCAATCCGCGGCTCTGGCTCTGAGCCGGGGATACCGGCACTTCAGGGTCGTGGGAGAACAAGGCAAAGGCCCCAGCCGCGCGCTGGAGATCGAGGCCATACTCAACCGTGCCGTGCGTCTTGTGGTGCCACTCCAGCACCTGCGGGACCGCGGCCTCTGGCAGCCTGGCTGGCAGTCGTTGAGCACTCCGGCCGTCATGCAGATCATCCCCGCCATCGACCTGCTGGATGGCCACTGCGTTCGGCTCCACCAAGGCGACTACGGCCAGGTCACCCGATTTAGTGATGACCCAGTGGCCCAGGCCCTCGACTGGCAGAGGCAGGGAGCCCAGCGCTTGCATCTAGTGGATCTCGACGGTGCCAAAACCGGGCAACCGGTCAACGATCAAGTCGTGAAGGCCATCACAGCGGCCCTCTCCATCCCCGTGCAGCTGGGGGGCGGTGTGCGTAGTGCAGAGCGCGCTGAAGAGCTGCTGCGCTGCGGTCTTGACCGGGTGATCCTCGGAACGGTGGCGATCGAACAGCCGACGTTGGTCAGCGAGCTGGCGGCCCGCTACCCCGGAAAAGTCGTTGTGGGTATAGATGCCAAAGACGGCATGGTGGCCACACGGGGCTGGATCGAAACCAGCACGGTGAAGGCCACCGAGCTGGCCAAGCGCTTTGAAGGAACTGGAGTGGCGGCCATCATCAGCACCGACATCGCCACCGATGGCACGCTCGCAGGCCCGAATCTCGAGGCACTGCGGGCCATGGCAGAGGCCAGCAGCATCCCGGTGATCGCCTCCGGCGGCATCGGCACCCTTGAAGACATCCTGTCGCTGCTGGCGATCGCCCCCCTCGGGGTAACCGGCGTGATCGTGGGCCGTGCGCTCTACGACGGCACTGTGGATTTGGCGGAGGCGCTGCAGGCGATCGGGCCGGAACGCTTACAAGACGCACTCACTTCGCCTACGGGTTCTATAACGGTTTAAGAGACCACTCGCGGCTGTGGCTGTGCCGGCAGCACCACACACCACCACCCCAGCGTCAGGGCGCGGCGTTGAAGGCGCCTATCTGCGCTGCAAAGACCTGGGCATGCGCCTCTCCAGGCAGCGACGCATGGTGCTGGAGCTGCTCTGGGATGAGAAAGATCACCTCAGCGCCCGCGACATTTTCGAAAGACTGAACGCCAAAGGTCGCAACATCGGCCACACCTCGGTTTATCAAAACCTCGAGGCCTTGCAGAGCGCCGGAGTGATCGAGTGCCTCGATCGAGCGAACGGTCGCCTCTACGGCTATCGGAGCGATCCCCATAGTCATCTCACCTGCCTGGATTCCGGATCGATCCAGGACTTGGATGTGGAACTACCCGAAGCTCTGCTGAATCAGATCGAAGCGCAGACCGGGTTTCGCATCGAGAGCTACACCCTGAGCCTGAGCGGGCGGCGCCACTGACATCGGTGCAACTGGAGAAGAGCTGACATCCCCGGTAACTTGTGCGCCAAGAAGGCTCCAACCGCGCACCGTGCCCGAAGCGAAGGCCGAACCCCAACTCTTGCTTCTGGCTGAGCCCCTGCTGCGGGAGGGACTAACACGGCTGCTGGAGAAGAACTACAGGCTCGCGACCAGTCCAGCTGAGATCTCTGGCTCCATCCAGCTGGTGATCTGGAGCGTGGGCTCCGGCATGCCCCTGGGGAGCGTTGAGCGGGAATTGCAGAACCTCAGGGAACGCTGGCAGCCCGCACCGGTGCTGGTGCTGGTCTCCGGTGAGGCTCCCTACAGCAGTGAATGGCTGCTGCAGCTCCCCTCGGAGGGTCTGCTGCAGCAGGCCGAACCCGATGAGATTCGCCAGGCGGTCAGCACCCTGCTCGAGGGTGGACGGATGGTTGAGCTTCGCCCCCTCCAGGGAAGACTCGGAAGCGATCAGCCTGAGCCGCTTGGCCTGGGGCATTGGCTGCTCCGCAGCGGACTGGCTCAGATCGAGGCAGAGGCCCATCGCTGCCGCCGCTGGCTGGATCTCAAACCGGGCGTCATCAGCAGCCTGTTCCTGGCTGGACGGCTACGGGAATTGGCGATGGCCCGCCGGCTACTGCTGTGGCTGTGGGGCCCGATCAGCATGGCCTTCCCCCAGGAGGCCCCGCGCGCCACTCCCGGCCCAGCGCCGCTGGGGATCACCCTGCGGGAACGCACGGCCATCGGCGTCTGGGATGCCATCCAGCAGCGCCTGATCGGTGCCGCCTCGAGCGATCTGAGCAACCAAAGCGGCCAGCTGATGGCCCTCGAGGGTCTCAGCGGAGAGCACCGTCGCGATCTACTCCTGGCACTGCTCAGTCAATTCGATCTGCTGATCACCCGTCTGCGTCAGGAGCAACTGCGCGGAGAGGCCCTGGAGCAGCGCTGGCTTGAACAGCAACCGGAACTGCGTCGCCTTTCCCTGCGGGCGATGGCTGGCGAATATGTGCAACTGCCCCAGCAGGGTGGCCTGCTGCCTGTGGCAGAAAGCCTGAGCAGCGCCTGCGATCTGACCGCACTGGATCCGGATCTACCAGCGGCCCTGCCGATGCTGTCGGCCCTGATCCAGGCTCAGCCGCTTCTGGTGGAAGGCCGACTGTTGGCCCCGGATGAACCACGGGCTCTCCTGCAGCTGGAAGCCCTGATCAGCAACTGGCTGATTCGCACCGCTGAATTGATCAGCGCAGAAATTCTGGCCAGCTGCAGCAGCTGGCCAGACCTGCGCCGCTACCTCCTGCGCAGCGATCTGCTCGCCACGAGAAATCTGGAGCGCCTGCGCAATCAGCTCAACTCCCAGCAACGCTGGGGAAGCTTGTTCGAGCGACCGGTTCAGCTCTATGAGAGCCGGCGTTTGCTCTATGGCGTGCGCGATGGAGCAATCGTGCCGCTGGAGCAAACCGAACCAAGAGACGCGGAATTGCGCCAGCTCAGCTGGGGCCAACAGGCGATCACCCTCGTGCTGGAAGCGCGAGACGCCCTCGCCCCCCAGGTGCAAAGCCTGTTCAAACGCCTGGGTGATCTGCTCGTGGTGGTTCTCACCCAGGTGATCGGTCGCGCGATCGGCCTGGTGGGCCGAGGCATCCTGCAAGGCATGGGCCGCACTGTCAGCCGGGGCTGAAGGTCACAATGGGCAAAGCTCCGCCCTGATTGATGCTCCGCACCTTGGCCCGGCTGATCCAGCCCCTGGCAGCCCTTGGCCTGGTCCTGCTTCTGACCATCGGCTTGCTTCCCGCAAGCGCTCAGGCCGCGAGGGACACCAACAGCTACGACGGCAACATCTACGCCCTCTATGCCGGCAACGGCTCCCTGGTGCCGCCCCGCAGCACCCTGGCCCAAGCCATGGCCGACCACCGGCCGATCGTGCTCGGCTTCTTCCTCGACGACAGCGCCGCCAGCAAGCAGTACGCCGTGGTCTTCAATGAGCTGCAGCGCCTCTGGGGCCGCAGCGCCGAGCTGATCCTGCTGCCCACCGACCCCCTGCAGGATCGCAAGGGCCAAGGGCCGGCGGATCCAGCCAGCTACTGGAAGGGTGTGATCCCGCAGGTGGTGGTGTTCAACCAGGAGGGCAAAGCCGTGCTCGATCAAAGCGGCCCGGTGAGCATCGACGCCATCAACACCGCACTCACCGAGGTCACGGGGCTGAAACCGCAAGGTGATGTGACTTTGAGCCTCAACCTCGAAGTCAACGAGCTCAATAGCGAAATCGTGCCCTCCCGCTGAGGCGTGACCATGAGCAGCAGGACCGAAACCGACAGCATGGGCGCCATTGCGGTGCCCGCAGAGCACTACTGGGGAGCTCAGACCCAGCGCTCAATCACCAACTTTCCCTTCGGTCAGCACATGCCGCTGGCGATCGTGCATGCCTTTGGTCAACTGAAGGCGGCCTGCGCGGAGGCCAACCGCGACCTCGGCAAGCTCGATGAGGCGCTCTGCGCTGCGATTGTCTCGGCGGCGGAAGAGGTGGCCAGTGGTGCACTGGATGCGGAGTTCCCCCTGAAGGTCTGGCAGACCGGCTCGGGCACCCAGAGCAACATGAACGCCAACGAGGTGATCGCCAACCGGGCGATCGAAGCCCTGGGGGGAGAGCTCGGCAGCAAGAGCCCTGTTCACCCCAACGACCATGTGAACCTCAGCCAGTCGAGCAACGACACCTTCCCCGCCGCAATGCACATCGCGGTTGTGCTGGAGCTGGAACAACAGCTGCTACCAGCCGTTGAGCACCTGGCGGCAGCACTCCAGGCCAAGGCCACCAGCTATGCGGGCCTGGTGAAGATCGGCCGAACCCACCTCCAGGATGCGGTGCCCTTGAGCCTGGGCCAGGAATTCAGCGGCTACGTGACCCAACTGCAGCTGGCGATCGAGGCGATCCGCTTGAGCCTGCCGCGGGTGCGCGAGCTGGCCATTGGCGGCACCGCCGTGGGCACCGGTCTCAATGCCCCGAAGGGCTTTGGCGACGCTGTCGCCGCCCGACTGAGCGAGCGGCTCGGCACCGCCTTCAGCAGTGCCCCCAACAAATTCCAGGCCCTCGCGGGCCATGAGGCGCTGGCCTCCGCCCATGGCGCCCTCACGGTTCTGGCGGGATCGTTAATGAAAATCGCCAATGACATCCGCTGGCTCGGCAGTGGCCCCCGCTGCGGCCTCGGGGAACTGGTGCTGCCGGAGAACGAGCCGGGCTCCTCGATCATGCCGGGCAAGGTGAACCCCACCCAGTGCGAAAGCCTGACGATGGTGGCGGCCCAGGTGATGGGCAATAACACCGCGGTTCAGATCGGCGCCAGCCAGGGCAACTTCGAACTCAACGTGTTCAAGCCCTTGATCGCCCACAACGTGCTCGAAAGCATCGGGTTGCTGGCGGGAGCCTGCAGCAGCTTCCGGGAGCACTGCATCGAGGGTCTCAAGGCCAACGAGACACGGATCGAGCGGCTGCTCAACCAGAGCCTGATGCTGGTCACCGCCCTCACCCCGGCCATCGGCTACGACCGCGCCAGCGGCATCGCCAAGCATGCCCACAAACATGGCTTGAGCCTGAAGGAAGCCGCCCTGGTACTCGGCGAAATCAGCGCTGAGGACTTCGACCAGTGGGTTCGCCCCGAGGCGATGGTCTAAAGCAGGTTCGCCGCCAGCTCCGCCAGTTCACTGCGCTCACCCCGAATCAAGGTGATGTGGCCTGCCAGCCGCTGGCCCTTGAACCGCTCCACCAGCCAGGTGAGGCCGTTGCTCTCCGCATCCACATAGGGATTGTCGATCTGATAAGGGTCGCCGGTGAACACGATCTTGGTGCCCTCCCCGACCCGGGTCACGATCGTTTTCACCTCATGGGGAGTGAGGTTCTGGGCCTCATCCACCACCATGAACTGCCGAGGTATGGAGCGGCCGCGGATGTAGCTGATGGCCTCTACCTCCAGCAGACCCATGCCTTTCAGATCGGTCCAATTGCTGCGGGTGGGTCGATGGGCACCAGCCCGGTTGGCAGGCCCTGATGCTCCACGCGGAGCCGATCGACCCTCATCTTCAGCGCTGCCTCCAAGCAGAAAGTCGAGGTTGTCGATGATCGGCTGCATCCAGGGCCCCATCTTTTCCTCCAGGCTCCCGGGCAAGAAGCCGATCTCCTTACCCAGGGAGATCACCGGCCGGGTGACCAGCAGGCGCTCATAGAGCTGTTCGTCCGCCACCTGATGCAAACCGGCCGCCAGGGCCAGCAAGGTTTTGCCCGTGCCCGCCTTACCCACCAGGGTGAGCAACTGCACCGAGGGATCCAGCAGCAGATCAAGGGCAAAGGTCTGCTCGCGGTTGCGGGCTGACACCTTGCCGAGCCGTGCTCGGGTGGCCTTCTGCAACGGCACCAGACACTGACGCTGCCCATCGAAACGCGCCAGCAGGGTGTGGTTGGGCTGGGCCTGATCCACCAGCGTTACCCCCTCATTGGCCTGGAGAGGAGCTCCCTCGGCAGCAGGCAAGGCAGAAAGCGACAAAACGCCTTCAGCATTGAGGGTTTCCATCGCCGTGGCACTGGCTGCCAGCTCGCAAACCCCGGGATAGAGGTCTGCTATGTCGACCTTGTCAGTGGTGTAGTCCTGGGCAATCAGGCCCACCGCATCGGCTTTGATGCGCAGGTTCGTGTCCTTGGTGACCAGCACCACGGGAGGTTGATCCGCGATCAGACCGGAACGGAGCTGCTCGAGAGCAACCGCAAGGATGTTGTTGTCGCCGTTACCGGCTTTGAGCTCAGGGGGCAGTTGGGCGAGGGTTTCACTGCGGCAGAACACCACCTGGAGAGTGCCGCCACTGGTGTCGTCGATCGGCACACCATCCGCCAGATTTCCCTTCTCCCGGAGGGCATCAAGCAGACGGGAGATCTGGCGGGCATTGCGCCCCTTTTCGGAGGGATCCCGCTTGAAGCGATCGATCTCCTCGACCACCTCAATCGGGATGACCACCGCGTTGTCTTCAAAACGGGTTAGGGCCTGGGGGTCGTGCAGCAACACATTCGTATCGAGGACGAAGGTCTTGCGCATCAGGGCACCCCACTGAAGTTGCGGAAACGCTAAGCGGCTTTTCCAGCTGCACGACCTACGCTCCCGCAGAACGCAAAGCACCACCCTTGGCAGCCCTGTTCGCCATTGTTCTGATCGCAGCCCTGATCTTTGGGCTGGCCCTGTTGTGGCTGGAGGCTCGCCATCGCCTACGCCCGGCCTCGCCGCTGCGGCTGACCAGTGGCGACTGGAAAGTGCAACGCCAGGCCGACGACGAGGTGGTGGTGAGGGGGCGCCTGAGCATCACCAACCCCCATCGCCGCATGGAGGTGTTCGTTCCTGAGATCAAGCTGGAGCCGACCCTGCTCGGACGCGGCGACCTCAGGGACCTCGAGATCCGCTCGAGCCTCACGCCCCAGCATCCCGACGAAGAAGCCAGGGCGGATGGCTACTGGTTCGCCTACATCGTCAAAGGGCGCAAGACCACCCACGCTGAGGTGGAGATTCGAATCAGTGCGCCCGAGGGAGCAGACCTGAGAAACCTGCTGGACACGCTTTGGCTCGAGATTCTCTGGATCAACTACGGACCCTTCGGCAGGCTGCAGCAGCGCGATGGTGTGCTTGTTCCCCTGCGCCGCCCAGCAGCAGCGACCGCCGCAACGGCCCGTTGGCGAGAGGGTGATCGCTGCCGCGTGTTGCCGATCCGCACCCATCTGCTCGGAACCCTCGACGACCCGGCGGAGGTGCTGCGTCACTACGCCGGCGCGGTGCTCCAGCCGGGTGATGTGCTGACCATCGGCGAAACCCCTTTAGCGGTGATGCAAGGCCGCTACAACCACCCAGCCAATCTGGAACCCTCGAGCCTGGCTCGCCTGCTCTGCCGGGTGTTCCATCCCACCAGCTCCCTCGCCACGGCCTGCGGCCTGCAGACCCTGATCGACAACGTCGGCCCCGCACGGGTGCTCTGCGCCTGGCTGCTGGGCACGGCCCTGAAACTGGTGGGCTCGAAAGGATGGTTCTATCGACTCGCGGGAGAACAGGCCCGCCTGATCGATGATGTGACGGGCACCACGCCCCCCTACGACCAAACAATCGTTCTCGGTCCGAAGGACAGTGCCGCGGTCTGCCGAGAACTGGCCTCTGAACTGGGCGTGGCCGTAGCGGTGGTTGATGTCAACGATTTGGGTCGCGTCAAAGTGCTGGCCTCCAGCCCCGGCTGCGACGAAGCCCTGCTGGAGCGTGCGCTGAAACCCAATCCCGCCGGCAATGCCAATGAGCGCACGCCTCTCGTGCTGGTTCGCCCCTGAGGCCAAACGCCCATAACATTGAAGAAGGCCCATTCAGGCCATCGCCGTGCCACCAGCCCACAGCCTCCAGGTGCTGCCTTTGCGGGGTTGGCAGCTGCCCCTGTTGCAGGAAACCTGCTTTCAGGATTTGCTGCCGCTGCTGCAACGCTCCCTGTTGCTGCAGGCCCCTGAGCGTCTGCTGCACAGCCTGGCCCCCCGCCCTCCCCTGGCACCGGATGCCCTGGTGGCCTTCCGCGATCCCCAAACACCCCTGGGGCTTCTGCTCTGTCAGCGCCTCAATCGCAGCGGCAGTTGCTGGCAATTGGAGGCGTTACGTAGCAGTGAAGCCTGCCTCGCGTCCGGGGAAACCGGTCGAATGGCCGTTGAAGCGGCCCTGGTGCGCACGGCAATCGAACGCAGCCGCAGCGCAGCCAGTTGGATCGCCACCAGTCCCAGCACTGACAGTGACCGTCTCTCCCTGCTGCGGCAACAGGGCTTTCAGCAACTACGCCACGAAACCCTCTGGCGTTGGGAGCCCCCCAGCGAACCTCTGCAGAGGAGCCTGCCGAAGGATCTGCAGCTGCGTCCGTTGAACCGCCGCACCGCCTTGGCGATGTGGCAGCTGGAGCAGGCCGCCCTGCCGGCCCAGCTGCGGCAGCTCTTGGATCGTCGGGTCGACGATCTGCTGGATCAGAGCGAGCAGCCCAGCCTGATGCTGTTTGACAGCACGCGCCAGCAGGCCGTTGCAGGTGCACGCCGCCTTCGCAGCGCCCGCCGCGAGCTGCCCGAGATCGAGCTGACCCTGCACCCGGGCTGGCAACACCTGCTGGGGGATCCCCTGCAACTGTTGCTGGAGTGCAGCGCCGCAGGGGCACCCCAACTGCTGGTCCGCAGCGACCTGTTGGATGGCGAGCGCAGCCATTGGTTGCAAAGCCTCGGCATGGCTCCCGAGGGCGAGGAGGTGGTGATGGCCCGCAGCGTGTGGAGGCGCCACGCCACCCAGCCCAGCCATGCGGTAGCCCGGCGTCTTGAAGCCGTGCTCGGTCAGTTGCAGCCAGGCCAGAGACCAATCCCAACGCCCCTGGGGCGCTGAAGTGCCCGCCCCCAACCCCCGCTCGGCCCTGGCCCTGGATGTGGGGCGTCGACGCATTGGCCTTGCGGGCTGCGATGCCCTTGGGCTCACCGTGAGCCCCCTACCGGCCCTGGGGCGGGGGAAGTTCCCTGCGGACCTGGTCCATCTCAGTGCCCTGGTGCAGAAGCGGCGGGTGACGGCCCTGGTGGTTGGCCTGCCCCTCGACGCCAACCAACGCCCCACGGAGCAGGCTGAGCATTGCCGCCGCTACGGAGAGCGCCTGGCCCGCAGCCTGAATCTGCCTTTGGCCTTCGTGAACGAATACGCCAGCAGCTGGGATGCCGGAGAACGCTTTCGCCTCCACGGGGATCGCAGTGGTGCACTCGATAGCGCCGCCGCCTCCCTGCTGCTTGAGCAGTGGTTGCGGGAAGGCCCCGAACCTTCAGCAGTGTCGAAGGCGACCCCAGATCCTGGACCCGAGCCTGGTGCCCAGGCATCCTGAGAACAGTGCAACCCCGGATCATGAGCAGCGACGGACCCAGCAGCAACGGATCCGGTGATGTCCCCACCGTGTTGGTGCGCGACCAGACGGGTCGGCAACTGCTCTGCTTTCTCGAGCAACTCATCCCTCTCGACGGTCACGACTACGCCCTGCTCACTCCCGTCGATACCCCGGTGTGCCTCGTGCGCATCGCTGATGACGACGGCGAAGACGAGGTGGTGGAAGAGCTCGATGGTGCGGAGCCGATCCTCTCGGTGGCGGATGTGGTGCTCCAGGAGCACGACCTCACCCTGGTGCGCTCGGCCGTGACTCTCACCGTGAGTGGTGATCTGGAGGAACCGGAGCTCGAGGACGAGGAGGAGCTCGACGAAGACGATGAGGACGACGACACCGACCTCTACGAGATGCTGATCCAGTTCCGGGCTGAAGGCCAGGAATATGGACTGTTCATTCCCCTCGATCCGTTCTTCGTGGTGGCCCGAATGGAGAACGGAGAGGGAGTGCTGGTGGAAGGCGAAGAGTTCGAGCGGGTGCAGCCCCGGATCGAAGCGGAGCTGGATGACCGCGAGCTGGGTGACGACTGACCCGCGGTGAAACGCCTCTCGATTTCCCAGCTGCTTCAGCCGGACATGGTGGCGCCAGGCACCCTCGCGGACCTGCCCCTCCATGGCCTGCTGGCCCATGGCATCCGCGCTTTGGTGCTGGATGTCGACCGCACCCTGCTGCCCCATCGCGGCACAACCCTGCCGCAACCCATGCAGGCCTGGCTGGAGAGAGCGCAGCAGACTCTGCCGCTTCACCTCTTCAGCAACAACCCCTCCCGCAGCCGCATCGGCGCCGTGGCAGCGCAGCTGGGGGTGAACTACACCACCAGTGCCGGCAAACCACGGCGGGGGCCGTTGCGGCGGGTGCTGAGCGAGCTGGACCTGCCTTCAGCTCAGGTGGCCATCGTGGGGGATCGAGTTTTCACCGACGTGCTCGCCGGAAATCGCCTTGGGCTTTTCACGGTGCTGGTGAAACCGGTGAATCCCGACGGTCTGCCCTGCCGGTTCGACCATTGGCAGAAATTCGAGGTGAAATTGGCACGTCTCGCTGGAGCTGATCTGCCCTGAGATGAGCAACCGCCGTGTGATCAAGGTGGGAACCAGCGTGCTGCGGGGCTCCGGCGGTCGCAGCACCGACCAGGTCATTGCCGATCTGGCCGCCAGCCTGAGTGGCTTGTGGCAACGGCAGGAACCCGTGGTGCTGGTCACCAGTGGAGCGGTTGGTCTGGGCTGCCATGCCCTGGGCCGCAGTCAGCGCCCAACGGAGCTGGAGGCCCTGCAGGCCGCTGCAGCTGTTGGTCAAGGGCGGCTGATGACCCTCTATGACCAGGCCTTTGCCACCCATGGCCGTTGCGTGGCTCAGGTGCTCCTGACCCGCGGTGACCTGACCTCGCGGCGCCGCTATCAGAACGCCTGCCGCACCCTCGAGCAGTTGCTGGCCTGGGGGGTGACGCCAGTCATCAACGAAAACGACACCCTCGCCACAGACGAGCTCCGCTTCGGCGACAACGACACCCTCTCGGCCCTGGTGTCTGTGGCCGTTCAAGCCGATGAGCTGGTGCTGCTCACCGATATCGACAGCCTCTATTCCGGGGATCCCCGCAGCGACGCCGAGGCAAAGCCCATCCCTGAGGTGCGCACGATGGCCGAACTGGAGGCCCTCGCCGGAGTGGCCAAAGGGGGCGGACGTTGGGGCACTGGAGGCATGACCACGAAACTCTCCGCAGCACGCATCGCCACTGCCAGTGGAATTCAGGTGCGTCTGGCCGACGGCCGTGATCCCGCGGTGCTGGAGGCCCTGCTCTCCGGAGCCCCGGTGGGCACCCTCTTCCGGCCCAGCAGCAGTCCCTTGAGCAGCCGCAAGGGCTGGTTGGCCCACGCCCTGCTGCCCAAGGGCAGCATCACCGTGGATGCCGGAGCCGCCCAGGCGCTGCTGGAGCAGGGCGCATCGCTGCTGGCCGCGGGGGTGCAAGCGGTGGAAGGCAGTTTCGGGCGCCGCGAGGCCGTTCGAGTGGTGGGCCCCCAGGGGCAGGAGCTGGCACGGGGGCTCAGTGCGATGGCCAGCGATGAACTGCTGGAGCGCAAGGGGCATCGCGGCCTGGTGATCCATCGCGACCACCTGGTGCTGCTGTCCAGCCCCTAGAGAATCGGCCTACGATCCGGCCGATCGCCCCTAGTTTCCGATGCGCTTCAGCCAACTGCTCAGCCAACTGAGCGAGGTGAAGGCGGCAGGCGGTCTCGAAGCCATCAGCCATCACCTGGCCAACGATCCGGAGCTGCAAGGTGCAGCCGCCCTCGATCAGGCGCAAGCGGGGCAGGTGAGTTTTCTGGAACCAGGCAACGCCCTGGCGGCTGCCCTCTCCGCCAGCGCCGCCAGCGTGGTGTTGCTCCCTGCCAAGGGAGATGAAGCGGAAGCGATCCAACGCCAGGCCAGCGAACGCGGCGTGGCCTGGATTGCCCTCAAGGATCCCCGCCTGGCCTTCGCCGAAACCCTCGACGCGCTGTATCCACGTCAGCCCAAACCGCCTGGAATTCACCCCTCGGCCGTGATCGCTCCTGAGGCGGTGGTGGGCATGGGCAGCCATGTCGGAGCCCATGTGGTGATCGGCGCCGAGGTGCAGATCGGGGCCAGCTGCACCATTCACCCGAACGTTGTGATCTACGACGACGTGCAGATCGGAGACGGATGCGAGCTCCATGCCGGAGCGGTGCTGCATCCGGGCTCACGGCTGGGGCGCGGCTGCGTGGTGCACTCCAATGCCGTGGTGGGCAGCGAGGGGTTCGGCTTTGTTCCCACCGCACAGGGCTGGCGCAAGATGCCCCAGACAGGTCTGGTGGTGCTGGAAGACGGCGTGGAGGTGGGCTGCAGCAGCACCATCGATCGCCCCTCGGTCGGGGAAACCCGGATCGGCGCCGGCACCAAGATCGACAATCTGGTCCACATCGGCCATGGCGTGACAACTGGCCAGGGCTGCGCCCTGGCGGCCCAGGTGGGCATTGCCGGCGGCGCCCGCCTCGGGAACGGCGTGATCCTGGCGGGCCAGGTGGGCCTGGCCAACAAGGCGGTGATGGGCGATCGCTCGATTGCCTCCTCGAAATCAGGCATCCACGGTGAAGTGGCCGCCGGCGAAGTGGTGAGCGGCTACCCCGCCATCCCCAACCGCCTCTGGCTGCGCTGCTCCGCGGCTTTCAACAAATTGCCGGAACTGACCAAGGCGATCCGCAGCCTCGAGAAGAGCCGCACCATCTGAGCCGCTCACGCATCAGCGCGTAGCCTCGCGCCCAGCACCCGCTCGGCCATGACCTCCAGCTACCGGATCACCCTGCTCCCCGGCGACGGCATCGGCCCGGAGATCACAGCGGTGGCCCGCCAGCTGCTGGATGCCGTGAGCCGCAAGCACGGATTCGAGCTGATCTACAACGAGCAACCGATGGGCGGTGCCGCCATCGATGCCACCGGCGAGCCCCTGCCCGCCAGCACCCTGGAGGCCTGCAAGGCCGCCGATGCCGTGTTGCTCGCCGCGATCGGCTCCCCGCAATACGACACCCTTCCCCGCGAACAACGTCCGGAAACCGGTCTGCTGGGACTGCGCGCGGGCATGGGCCTGTTCGCCAACCTGCGGCCGGTGAAGATCATTCCCGCCCTGATCGATGCCTCCACCCTCAAGCGCGAAGTGATCGAGGGGGTGGACCTGATGGTGGTGCGCGAGCTCACCGGCGGCGTGTACTTCGGCACCCCCAAGGGCCGCGTGGAGAGCGAGGGCCGGGTGCGCGGCTTCAACACCATGGCCTACTTCGACGATGAAATCGATCGCATCGCCAAGGTGGGTTTTGATCTGGCTGTGCAGCGCAGCGGCCGCCTCTGCAGCGTGGATAAAGCCAACGTGCTCGATGTGAGCCAGCTGTGGCGCGATCAAGTGGAGGCCCTGCACACCGCCAGCTACCCAGGTGTGGAGCTCAGCCACATGTATGTGGACAACGCCGCCATGCAGCTGGTGCGCAACCCCCGCCAGTTCGACGTGCTGCTCACCAGCAACCTGTTTGGCGACATCCTCAGCGATGAAGCCGCCATGCTCAGCGGCTCAATCGGGATGCTCCCCTCAGCGTCGTTGGGCGATGGCGGTCCGGGCCTGTTCGAGCCGATCCACGGCTCCGCTCCGGACATCGCCCGTCAGGACAAGGCCAATCCGATGGCAATGGTGCTCAGCGCCGCCATGATGCTGCGGGTGGGCCTGGGCGAAGAGGCCGCCGCTGCCGACCTCGAGGCCTGCGTCGACCGGGTGTTGGCAGGGGGCTACCGCACGGGTGATCTCATGGCCGAAGGCTGCACCCAGCTGGGCTGCCAGGCCATGGGGGATCAACTGCTGGCCTCCCTCGCCGGCTGATCCCGCGACAAGGCTTTCACGAATCGCGGGAGCTGGCGCCTCGACCTGCCAAACTCCCCCACAGTTCCGCTGATCCTGCGCATGTCGAAGCGTCACCCGGTCGTTTCCGTCACCGGCTCCTCCGGCGCGGGGACCAGCACCGTGAAGCGTGCCTTCGAGCACATCTTCAAGCGCGAGGGGATCACCCCGGCCGTTGTGGAAGGCGACAGCTACCACCGCTACGAGCGCGGCCCCATGAAAGAGGCCATGGCCTCAGCGCTGGCCAAGGGCGAGAACTTCAGCCACTTCGGCCCTGAAGCCAACCTGTTCGACAAACTCGAGGAGCTGTTCCGCACCTACAGCGAGACCGGCAGCGGCCAGAAGCGCTATTACCTGCACTCCGTCGAGGAGGCCGCTGAGCACAACGCCCGCCTCGGCACCAACCTCGAGCCTGGCCAGTTCACCCCCTGGGAAACCATCCCCGGCGGCACTGACCTGCTCTTCTACGAGGGTCTGCACGGCGGCGTGAAGGGTGACGGCTACAACGTGGCCGGCCTGGCTGATCTGCTCGTTGGCGTGGTGCCGATCGTGAACCTGGAGTGGATCCAGAAGATCGCCCGCGACAACAAGGAGCGCGGCTATTCGGCTGAAGCAACGGTGGACACGATCCTGCGTCGCATGCCGGATTACATCAACCACATCTGCCCGCAGTTCAGCCAGACCGATATCAACTTCCAGCGTGTCCCCACTGTGGACACCTCGAACCCCTTCATGATCCGCGACATCCCCACCCCGGATGAATCATTCGTGATCATTCACTTCCGCAAGGGTGCTCGCGAGAAGTGGGGGATTGACTTCACCTACCTGCTCGACATGATCCACGACTCCTTCATGTCCAGCCCCACCTCGATTGTGGTGAGCGGCGGCAAGATGGGTTTCGCGATGGAGCTGATCCTCACCCCGATCATCCACCGCATGATCGAGGAGAAAAAGAAGCTGGCCTGAGCCTTCCGCTCACGTCAACACCGGCCCACCCCACCCCACGCTCAAGCCAGCGAGGGTCCGGTGGGCTTTTTGATGCCAACACGGATGCCAATGCCGAGGCAAACGTGAATCGAGCCTCCAGACTGATCCACGTCCGCTGGCCCCTCCACGCCACCGAACACAGCTGATGCCCCTGAGCTCCTCACCAACGCTGCTGGTGCTGATCGCCCTCCTGGGGGCCTGCATCGGCAGTTTCCTCAACGTGGTCGCCTGGCGCCTACCGCGCCAGGAATCGGTGGTGAGACCCCGCAGCCACTGCCCCCGCTGCGGCACCAACCTCAGCTGGATCGAGAACATCCCGGTGCTGAGCTGGGTGCTCCTTCGGGGCCGCTGCCGTCATTGCGGCGCTGGCATCAGCGGGCGCTACCCGGCAGTGGAACTGCTCTGCTCGGGATTGTTCGTGGCGGCGGCCCTGGGCCAGAGCCAGGCGCTCGGCGAGGCCAACCCGATGCTCGTGCTGCTGGGCGGTTGGCTGCTGATCACCTTGCTGTTGCCTCTGATCCTGATCGATCTGGATCATCTCTGGCTGCCGGAACCCCTCTGCCGCTGGGGGGTGGTGCTGGGTTTGCTGATCACAGCCATCGCCGCACCCAAGCTGCTCCTCTGGCATCTGTTGGCCGCCAGTGCCGGCTTGCTGAGCTTCGAAGCCACCAGTGCCCTGGCCGAGAAACTGCTGGGGAAACCAGCGCTTGGCCTGGGGGACGCCAAACTCGCTGCCCTGCTTGGGGCCTGGCTCGGGCTGATGGGTCTTGGGATCAGCGTGATTCTGGCGGTCTTCAGCGGAGCCCTGTTTGGGATCGCTGGATTGCTGAGCGGTCGCCTGAAACGGGGCCAGCCCTTCCCGTTTGGGCCCTTCCTGGCGGGAGGGGGCCTTGCCGT
Source organism: Cyanobacteria bacterium M_surface_10_m1_298 (assembly GCA_016882485.1). Classification (GTDB taxonomy): domain Bacteria; phylum Cyanobacteriota; class Cyanobacteriia; order PCC-6307; family Cyanobiaceae; genus Vulcanococcus. The sequence continues at coordinate 26,529 of VGPT01000006.1, read as the reverse complement.
CTGGATTGCCGGTCACGGCTTCTGGCTGCAACAGCTCAGCGAGCGCTTGGGCTGGAGCGCCCTTTAATGGTCTGAACACCACGTCCAGGCACCGCTCACCCCATGTCGCTGTTCGACTGGTTTGCTGATCGCCGCAAGACAGCCCCCGCTGTTCGCAACGCCCAGGAGGTCAATGAAGACGACGGGCTGTGGAGCAAATGTCCCGAATGCGGCCTGGTGGTCTATCGCAAAGATCTGGCCGCCAATGCCAGTGTGTGCAGCGGCTGCGGCTACCACCACCGCATCTTCAGTGAAGAACGGATCGCCCAGATCGCCGACGAGGGCAGTTTTGAACCCCTCGACACCGAGCTCTGCCCCACCGATCCGCTGGCGTTCAAGGATCGGCGCAGCTACGCCGATCGGATTCGCGACACCCAACGCTCGACTGGCCTGAAGGATGGAGTGATCACGGGTCTCTGCCGAGTGCAGGGCATTCCCCTCGCCCTCGGGGTGATGGACTTCCGCTTCATGGGCGGTTCGATGGGATCGGTGGTCGGCGAAAAGCTCACCCGCCTGATTGAGGAAGCCACCGCCAGGCGCTACCCGGTCCTGATCGTCTGTGCCTCCGGCGGAGCGCGGATGCAGGAGGGCATGCTCTCCCTGATGCAGATGGCCAAAATCTCCGGCGCCCTCGAGCGTCATCGCCAGGCGGAGCTGCTCTACATGCCCTTGCTGACCCATCCCACCACTGGAGGGGTGACAGCCAGCTTCGCGATGCTGGGGGATCTGATCCTGGCTGAGCCGAAGGCGCTGATCGGCTTTGCCGGCCGCCGAGTGATTGAGCAGACCCTGCGCGAGAAGCTACCCGACGATTTCCAGACCGCGGAATACCTGCGTGACCACGGGTTTGTGGACCACATCGTGCCCCGCACCAAGTTGCGCAGCACCCTCGTCAGCCTGCTGACCATGCACGGCTGCCAGAAGGCTGTGGCCGCGTGAAGCAAGCCCTCGCTCTCCTGCTGGTCCTGGGCCTTCTCTGGCTGCAACCGCTGCCGGCGGCCATGGCCGGCCCTGTCGATTGGCATGAAGTGCCCAGCAGTGTTGACGGTCGCCAGTGGTGGGATGCCGGCAGCCTGCGCTTGAACCGTGAGGGCAACCTCACGGTGCTCAGCCGTTTCCAGCCCGCCCCGCCGGCCGACCAGCCGCGCAACGCCGATGGCAGCGAGCCGCGCCCCCCTGCCAGCGACCTCTACGTGATGGAGATCGACTGCGGTCAAAGCCTCTACCGCGATACCTCGATTAACGGCATTCCCCAGTGGGGCAGCACCTGGCAGGCCCCTGCCGAGGATGACCTGATCAGCGCCACGATCCATGCCTCCTGCGAAGCCGGGGCTGATCTACTGGCAGGCTTCTAGGGCGCTTTCGCCAACCTGTGTCCCCAGTTGCGACTCCACAACGCCCCCTTGGTGTGGCCCTGGTGGGCCTGGGGTTCGGCGAAAAAATTCATCTACCGGCCCTGCGCCACTGCCCGCTGACCGAGCCGGTGGCCCTCTGGCATCCCCGAGACGAACGGCTTGACCAGGCCTGCAGCAGCCATGGCCTGCCGGGCTTCAGCGATTTCGAGGCCCTGCTCGCCGATCCCCGCGTTGAGGCTCTGGTGATCGCCACCCCGCCGGAGCCGCGCTTCGCCCTGGCCCAGGCGGCCATCGCCGCGGGGAAGCATCTGCTGCTGGAGAAACCAGTGGCCTTGGAGACCGCCCAGATCGAAGAACTGCAGCGCCAGGCCCTGACGGCAGGAGTGAGTGTGGCGGTGGATTTCGAATACCGGGCCGTTCCGGCGTTTATGCAACTGGCGGCCCTGTTGCGCAACGGCGCCGCCGGCACACCTTGGCTGGTGAAAGTCGACTGGCTGATGGGCAGCCGGGCCGATGCCAGCCGCCCCTGGAACTGGTATTCCCAACGGGCCGCCGGGGGCGGAGTGCTCGGCTCCCTCGGCACCCACGCCGTGGACACCCTCCACTGGCTTGTGGGACCCACGCGGACGGTCAACGCCTTGCGCAGCATGGCCATCCCCCAACGCCCCCTGGCCGACGGCAGCGGCCGCCTGGCGGCTGTGGATGCCGAAGACATCGCTCTGCTGCAGCTGGAGCTGGAAAGCCACAGGGGGCAGACGGTTCCGGCCCAGCTGAACCTGGCATCCGTGACCAAACCCGGACGGGGGTATTGGATCGAGGTCTACGGGAGTGAGGGAACCCTGATGCTGGGCTCCAGCAATCAGAGCGACTACGTGCATGGCTTCCAGCTGTGGCAATCCCACGGCGGCGGCTCCCTGCAGGAGATCGCCCCCGATCCTTCCCTCGCCTTCGATCAGACCTGGCCGGATGGGCGGCTGGCTCCGGTGCAACGCCTGATCCAGTGGTGGGCAGAGGCGATTCGGGAGCGCCGGCCGATGCTGCCAGGGCTCAGTGAAGCGGTGTGGAGTCAACGGGTCTGCGATCTCGCGCTGGAAGCAGCGGATAGCGGCCTGCGTCAACGGATTTAGGGGGGAAAAGGCGCCGGTTAGGATCCCCCGCATTCCCTTGAGGTGTCCCCATGGCGCTCGTCCCGCTTCGGCTGCTGCTCGACCACGCCGCTGAAAACGGCTACGGCATCCCTGCGTTCAACGTGAACAACCTGGAGCAGGTGCAGTCGATCATGGAGGCTGCCTATGAGACCGATAGCCCCGTCATCCTGCAGGCCTCCCGCGGCGCTCGTCAGTACGCCGGTGAGAACTTCCTGCGCCACCTGATCCTGGCCGCTGTCGAGACCTATCCCGACATCCCCGTGGTCATGCACCAGGACCACGGCAACAGCCCCGCCACCTGCTTCGGCGCTGCCGCCAACGGCTTCACCTCCGTGATGATGGACGGCTCCCTCGAGGCCGACGCCAAGACCCCCGCCAGCTACGACTACAACGTGGCTGTCACCAAGGAAGTGGTGGATGTGGCCCACGCCATCGGCGTGAGCGTTGAGGGCGAGCTGGGTTGCCTGGGCTCCCTCGAGACCGGCATGGGCGAAGCCGAGGACGGCCACGGCTTTGAGGGCAAGCTCGACCACAGCCAACTGCTGACCGATCCCGCTGAGGCTGCTGACTTCGTCGCCAAGACCAAGGTTGACGCCCTGGCCATCGCCATCGGCACCAGCCACGGCGCCTACAAGTTCACCCGCAAGCCCACCGGTGAAGTGCTGGCCATCAGCCGCATCGCCGAAATCCACAAGGCCATCCCCAACACCCACCTGGTGATGCACGGCTCCTCCTCCGTGCCCCAGGAATGGCTGGAGATGATCAACAAGTTCGGTGGCCAGATCCCTGAGACCTACGGCGTGCCCGTGGAAGAAATCCAGGAAGGCATCCGCAACGGCGTGCGCAAGGTGAACATCGACACCGACAACCGCCTCGCCTTCACCGCCGCTGTGCGTGAAGCCGCCGCCAAGGATCCCGCCAACTTCGACCCCCGCCACTTCAACAAGCCCGCCCGGGCCTACATGAAGCAGGTCTGCCTGGATCGCTACCAGCAGTTCTGGTGCGCCGGCAACGCCAGCAAGATCAAGCAGCGCGACATCAACTACTACGCCGGTCTCTACGCCAAGGGCGCCCTCGACCCCAAGAGCGCAGTTGCCGCCTGATTTCTTGATCGATCGATCAGCACCAAGCCCCCGCAAGGGGGCTTTTTTTGTGCCTGTTGATGTCTCCGTTACGGAGCCCCAGGCACCGTCAGGGGGCGCGGCAGGGCGTTTGGTGGCGTCGAGACCAAACGGGCCAGGGCCTGATCGAAAGTGGGTTCCATCACGAACCGCTGCCCATCGGTCACCACCACCCGCACCAGGGTCGGCAAGGCGTTGTTGGTGCTCTGGAGGTAGATCGGCTCGACATAGAGCAAGCCTTCACCCACAGGCATCACCAACAGGTTGCCGCGCAGCAACTTCGAGCCAGTGCGATTCCAGAGGCCGAACTGGTAGCTGATGGCGGGGTCCTGTTCGATCAGGGCCGAAATCTGCTGGGGACCAAGCAACAGACGCTGCTGCGGGAAGCGGGCCAGGAACAATTCCCCGTAGTTCGGGGTGTCGTTGCGGGCCGCCAACCAACCCACCATGTTGGCCCGCTTCAAAGGGGTGAATGGCAACAGCAGCACAAACTCAGGTCGGGTGCGCCCCGGCAATTGCATCGTCACGTGATACGGATTCACCGGGGCGGTTCGATCGCCGTAGATCTCCTCAGGGATCGCCCAGACGTCGTCTCCGTTGTAGAAGGTGCGCACATCCGTGACGTGATAGCGGAGCAGCCGCTCAGCCTGGATCTGGAACTGGCTCTGGGGCACCTGAATGTGGGCCAGCAGCTGCTTGGGCATCGACTGCAGGGGCCTGAACAGATCAGGGAACACCTTCTGCCAGGTGCGCAGCACTGGATCGGAGGGATCGCTGACATAAAGCCAGACATCACCGTTGTAGGCATCCACCACCGCCTTTACGGGATTGCGGAAATAGCGGATCCCTTCGGGATTGGCATCGGAATAGGGGTAGCTGCGGCTTTGAGTGAAGCCATCGAGCAACCAATACTGATGATGACCACTGCGGTAGTCGGGATCGTCGTCGACCCGGGCCGTCACCAGATAAGGCTTGCTTTCAAAACGAAGGAAGGGGGCAATCGCCCGCAGGCGTTCATTCACCTGACGGCGCAACAGCAACCGCGAGGAGGGGGTGAGCGAGCCGGTGAACAACAGGCGCGGTTCCGGCAGATAAATCGCCGCCAGCAACCGATCCAGGGGCCCATGAATGGGCACCCCAGCTTGGCCGTCGTAATGGGAATAAACGTTGAGTTCGCCCTCGGGGTAATCAAATTCCCGCACCTGGGTGGGTGCGATCGCATAGGGGGCGGCACCGGAGGCGAAGTAAAGGCGCGGGCGACCGACCGGTAGGGCGCGCTCCACCTGCTGCTGGCTTAAACCCAACTGGGGAATCGCCTGCACCCTGCCGCTGCGGCCAAGGTCCTTGACGAAATAGAGAGGCAGGCCATCGGGGCCACTGGCATTCACCGGAGAAACGGTGAAGCCGTAGCCATGGGTGAACACCAGGTGTCGGTTCAACCAGGTGCGCGAACCCTTGGCCAGAGCGCCGCTATCGAGCTCGCGGGCTGCCACCAGCACCTGTTGCGACCCCCTCTCGCGGCTGTCGTCGCTCAGGGGATAGCGATCGACGGCTGCCGAAGGGAAGCGGTAATAGAGGCGGAGCTGCTGCAGCTGCCGATTGGCTTCCAGCAGTGGGCCGCTGTCCCAGAGGCGCACGTTCGCAAGGGTGCCGCTGGCGGCCTGGATGTCCTGCTTTCGCAGTTGCTGCTTGGGAGAGAGATCCACATCCCGCACCGCCTCGAGGCCAAAGGCGCGGCGAGTCGCGGCGATAGAGCGCTGGAGATAAGGACTTTCAAGCTCCAACTCCCGGGGCTGAACCCAGATGCGCTGCACCAGAGGAGCCAGAACCCACTCCGCCAACGGCAGGCTGAAAGCCGTCGAAATCAGAGGGAGCAGGGCGACACGACGAAACCAAGAGCGCGGCACCGGCACCAGCAAGCTGATCCCGCTCAACAGCAGAAGCAGAGACAGCAGCAGCTTCAACGGAAGTCGCAGGTGCAGATCGACAAATCCGGCCCCCGAGGCGACTCCCGATCCCTCCACCATGAGGTTGAACGGGGAGAGTCCGTAACTGAGGGCAGCAGCCAGGGCAAGCAAAGCCAGCTGAGGCTGCAGCACCCGTTGCTGATCTCGGCTCAGGCCAGGAAAGCGAAGGTCAGAAAGGCTGCTGCCTTCACTGAAGGTGAGCCAGAGGCATCCGACCAAGCCCACGGTCACCTGGGCCAACACGATGCTCACCAGGAGGTGCAAAGCCGGGAGCCTGAGCACCGTGAAGCTCAAATCGAAGCCGGTGACGGGATCAGCCTCGCCAAAGGGAACCGCCAGCAGACCCGGCAGCCAAAGACCCCAGCCCCGCGCCAACGCCGTGGCCGAACCAGCCAGGGCAGCGGCAAGACTGATGCGCAGGGTGGTGTAAGGCCAGAGGATCAACAGAGGCAGCAGCGCCAGCACCAGGCCGAGCACCAAGGCCACAGGCAACTCGGCAAGCGTGGCCAGGCCCGTGATCACCTCGCCGCGAAAAGGATCCAGGATCAAGCCACGGGCCTGGAGCATCAGATAGGAGAGCCCCAACGCAAGCAGCAACAGAAGACCTGCGAGCACCCCCACCAGGGCGAGGGAGTTGAGAGGGGCGAGCGGAACAGCCCGCAACACCTTGCGACTGGACTCCTGCCGCAAACGCCAGCAACGCCTCAACTGCTGCAGTTGCAGTGGCAAACCGAGGCCGAGAACCAGCACAAACGCCAGCAGCTGAAACAGCCAACGTCGCAAGACCACCGTGGAGGCATCGAACTGGCCAAACCACTGGAGCTCGATCAGCAGGCGCGGCAGGAAAATCAGCAGACCCAGGAGAAGGGCGGCACAGGTGCACCAGCGCAGGATCTGCTTGGAGAGCGCCACGGATAACTGCACGGACGGCTCACAGAGCGGCGATCACCCCGTGAGGCTAGGCAGGAGACCAGCCAGGTCAAGCCAGAAGATCAATACCCGAGCCCAGGGGTCGGGTTTAAAACGGAGCCCGGGATCTCACTGCTAATTTCGGTGCAACGTCCATGGCACGAACGTGACGGCGACTCTCTCCCGCTCCACCTTCACGGGACTGCGCTGCAAGGAATGCGGCCAGGCCTATGAACCTGGAGCCCGTCATGTTTGCGAAGACGTCTGCTTCGGCCCTCTGGAAGTCGTCTACGACTACGAGGCCATCCGCAACCGGGTCAGCAGGGCCACGATTGAAGCAGGGCCTGCCTCCATCTGGCGTTATCGCGACTTTCTGCCCATTGAGGGGGATCCGATTGATGTGGGCACCGGCTTTACGCCACTGCTCAAGGCCAACAACCTGGCCAAGCGCCTCGGGCTGAAGAGCCTCTACATCAAGAACGATGGCGTGAATATGCCCACGCTCTCCTTCAAGGATCGCGTGGTGTCCGTCGCCTTGACCCGTGCCCGTGAGCTCGGCTTTACAACCGTCAGCTGCGCCTCCACCGGGAACCTCGCCAACTCCACCGCGGCCATTGCCGCCCACGCGGGCCTGGATTGCTGCGTGTTCATCCCCAGTGATCTGGAGCTGGGCAAGGTGCTCGGCACCCTGATTTACAACCCCACCCTGATGGCGGTGAAGGGCAACTATGACCAGGTGAACCGCCTGTGCTCGGAGGTGGCCAACACCTACGGCTGGGGCTTCGTGAACATCAACCTGCGCCCCTATTACTCCGAAGGCTCCAAGACCCTCGGCTACGAAGTCATCGAACAGCTGGGCTGGGAACTTCCCGACCACATCGTGGCGCCTCTGGCCTCCGGCTCCCTGTTCACCAAGATCCGCAAGGGCTTCGACGAGTTCATCAAGTGCGGCCTGGTGGAGGAAAAGGCTGTGCGCTTCAGCGGCGCCCAGGCCGAAGGTTGCAACCCGATTGCCACCGCCTTCCGCGAAGGCCGTGACTTCATCACTCCGGTGAAGCCCAGCACCATCGCCAAGTCGATCGCCATTGGCAACCCCGCCGACGGCCCCTACGCCATCGACATCGCCAACCGCACCGGCGGCACCATCACCGACGTCAACGACACGGAAATCGTTGAGGGCATCAAGCTCCTGGCTGAAACGGAGGGTGTGTTCACCGAAACCGCCGGTGGCACAACGATCGCGGTGCTCAAGAAGCTGGTGGAGCAGGGCAAGATCAACCCAGAAGAGCGCACAGTCGCCTACATCACTGGCAACGGTCTCAAAACCACCGAAGCGGTGGTGGATGCCATCGGCAAGCCCTACACGATCGAGGCCCAGCTCGACAGCTTCAACGCCGCCTGGAAGCAGGCCCAGGCCGATCAGGGCCAGGCCTGATCCAACACAGCTCACCCTCTTTTTTGCCGCCCCAAGCGACCATGCCCGTTCAAGTTCTGATCCCCACTCCCCTTCAGAAGTTCACCAACGACGAGGCCAGCGTTGAGCTTGAGGCCACCAGTGTTGACGGCCTGATTGAGGCCCTCGACGGCCGCTACCCCGGTCTCAAGGGCCGCCTGTGTGACGAAGCCGGCAAGCTGCGCCGTTTCCTCAACGTCTATGTCAACAGCGAGGACATCCGTTTCCTGGACAACCAGACGACGCCCCTCAAAGACGGCGATGAAGTCAGCATCGTTCCCGCAGTGGCCGGGGGCTGATCCCAATCCGTAGCGATTCCAGCAGCACCTTGGGGCAAGACCTGCCTCAATCGCATCACGATCCAGTGTCAGGCGTTAAGCGATGACCCATACACCCGAACGACGCCTCTCCCTGGACGACAAGGCACAGCTGTTTGACTACAGGCAAGCGGCGAACCCGATTCGATCGGGGCTCACCGAGCCGATTCCCTACAGGTCCTGGTCTCCTGAGCTCCATGCCCAGGGCCCCAGTGGTGTGATTCCTCTCGACATGAGCAGCGACCTGGGGCTAAGCGCGCCCGCCACCAGCCCAGGACTGGCGGCTCACTTCGTTCGCATCAATGCTGGCGAAGGCGTGAAGGCCGCAGCCGTAGCCACCAGCTCTTTGTTCTTTGTGCTCTCCGGCCAGGGAACCTGCCTCTGCCGTGAAGCCCACAATGAAACTGAGATCAGCTGGAGCGAGGGTGATCTGTTTGTGCTTCCCGCAGGCGGCACACCGCTGCTGCAGGCCGACAGCACCAGCGTTCTCTATTGGGTCAACGATGCTCCCTTGCTGAGCTATCTGGGGGTCGAACCGACTACACCCCGGTTCAAACCCACCCTGTACAGCGCCACCTGGTTGCAACAGGAGCTTCAGGCGCTGGCCCAGCAACCTGGAAGTGTGAACAGCAATCGGATCAGCCTGCTGCTGGCCAACCGTGACCTACCCAGCACCCGTACCGTCACCCACGTGCTCTGGGCGATGTATGGCATTGTGCCGGCAGGGGTCACCCAGGCGCCGCATCGCCACCAATCGGTGGCGTTGGATCTGATCGTCGACTGCCAACCCGGCGTATACAGCCTGGTGGGCACGGAGCTGAATGGCGATGGCAGCATCCGCAATCCCCAGAGAATTGACTGGCAATCCGGAGGTGCCTTCATCACACCACCGGGCCACTGGCATTCCCATGTGAACGAAAGCGGAGCACCGGCCTATCTGCTGCCCATCCAGGACGCTGGACTACAGACCTATCTGCGCAGCCTCGATATCCGCTTCGCCTGAGCCCTAGATCGAGCAGACCGTGGTCTTTTGAGACTGCTCGAAACTCTCGACAAGCGCGCGGAACGCGGAGCCTTCGATCGTTTCCTGCTCAATCAGTTGGTTCACCAGCAAGTCCATGAGATCGCGGCGAGGCTGCAATAACGCCACCGCCTCGTTCAGGGCCGTGCGTGCTAGCTGCTGCACCTGAGCATCGATGCGGTTGCCCGTCTTCTGGGAATGATGGGGTTCGGAGCGAAGCCAATCGCGACCGAGAAACACCTCTGCACCATCCCCCTCAAGGGAAAGCGGGCCTAAGGAAGAAAAGCCATAGCGCGTGACCATCTCGCGAGCGATGCGGCTGACCTGCTCGAGATCAGATGACGCGCCCTGGGTGATCTCGCTCGGACCGAAAACCACCAACTCCGCCGCGCGCCCACCCATCGCCATCACCATCCGCGCTTCGAGGTAGGCCTTGCTGATCAAGCCAGAGTCGAGCACCTCCTCATCGGGCATGGTGCGCGCAAAGCCCCCGATGCCACCGGCACGAGGCAGCAGGGTCACCTTGTCGAGATCATCAGCCTGAGGCAGAAGCGTGGTGATCAGGGCATGGCCGATCTCGTGGTAGGCGATCAGCCGTTTCTTGGCACTGTCCTGGAGTGGTGCCGCTGTGAGCCCCATGGTGATGCGCTCCAGGGCATCACTGATCGCGAGATCATCGATGCTGGCTCGCTCTCGACGGGCGGTGAGGATCGCCGCTTCATTGAGCAGGTTGGAGAGGTCAGCACCCGAGAAACCGGGGGTTCGACTCGCCCAGTCCGCCAGACACACCTCTGGATCCAAGGGGCGACTGCGGGCATGCACCGCGAGGATCTCTTCACGCCCTTTGCGGTCGGGCAGGTCAACATGGATGCGTCGGTCAAACCGACCGGGGCGCATTAACGCGGCATCCAGTACATCAGGCCGGTTGGTGGCAGCCAGGAGAATCACTCCGGAGTTCTCTGCGAAGCCATCCATCTCCGTCAGGAGCTGATTGAGGGTCTGCTCTCGCTCGTCATTACCACCGCCAATGCCGGCTCCCCGCTGGCGGCCTACAGCGTCAATTTCATCGATGAAAATGATGCAAGGAGCTTTCTCCTTGGCCTGGCGGAACAGATCGCGAACGCGACTGGCGCCGACACCAACAAACAGCTCAACGAATTCAGAGGCCGCCATTGAAAAGAAGGGCACGCCGGCCTCCCCGGCGATGGCCTTCGCCAGCAGGGTCTTACCCGTGCCCGGCGGACCCACCAGCAGAACCCCCTTGGGAATCCGCGCCCCCACGGCTGTGAAGCGCTCGGGTTCCTTCAGGAAGGTGACCACCTCCTGAAGCTCCTCCTTCGCTTCCTTGATCCCTGCCACATCTTCAAAACGCACCGCAACGCTGGCCTCTGGCTCTGCGACGCGAGCTTTGCTGCGGCCAAACCCCATGGCCCGGTTGGCCACCTGGGCAGAGCGGCGCAGCAGCAGGGCCAAGCCGCCAAACAACAAGAGCAGCAGCAAACCGTTGGAGACCAGGCTGGCTGTGGCCTGGTCCTGTCGGTCATCCCGCACCGTGAGGGGGACCCGCGCCTCCTGCGCTGTCCGCAACAGAACCTGGTCATTGCTGAAGACCGGAACGCGCGTGCGCGATCCATCGGCGTAGGTCACGCTGACCTCACGGTTCGATGGAGAGAGCAACAGCTCCTTGACCTTGCCTGCTTTGAGCTGATCGAGCAGCTGGCTGTAACTGGGCTGAGGGGCTCGGGCGAGCCCTAGATCCTTCAGAAGGGAATCGCGTTGGCCAGACGAGGGTGGCACCTCTGTTTTGCTCGCCTCTGGCTTCGAGAGCGCTGCTGTCGAGACTGGGTTTGAAGCCCGTGCAGGCAAGTCAGGGGTAGAGCCGCTGCTCACGGGACTTCATCGCTGAAGTGAGCTTAGCGATTTGACGAAAGGAAAGTCGGCAAGGGAAGATCTTGGTTTGGCTGACGAGTAAGCGGGATGGCTGTTCCCAAGAAGAAAACCTCCAAAGGCAAGCGGAACCAGCGCCACGCCACCTGGAAAGGCAAGGCTGCCATCGCCGCTCAAAAGGCCCTCTCCATCGGCAAAGCCGTGCTGAGCGGCCGGGCTCAGGGTTTTGTCTATCCCGTGGCTGAAGAAGAAGGCGACGAAGCCTGATCACGGATCCAATTCATGGCGTCAACGCCGCTGCCTTCGAACACAGGACAGCGGCGGGCGTTGAGCACCCGCACCAGGGATGCCTCCGGCAGCCTTGGCTCCAGATAGAAGGAAGGCGGCAACGATCGCAAGCTGGCTTTGACCAGACCATCGAGCTGCTGTCCATTCATCCAGCCTCCACCGCGGCGGCGCTGTTGCGCCTCGGCCTGAAAGCGCCAGCGCCTCGGCAGATGCCACATCTGAGGCCAGAGCATCACCAGGCTGCTGAGCTGTTCCCAAAGGGCCTGGTAGCCCCCTAAGGCCTGGTTACAGCGGCGTACCCAGGCACGCTCCGCAGCACTGAAATCAGCAGCCATCTCTGAACTGAGGGCAGCCTCCAGCTCCTGATCGCTCAGGGGCCGGCAGGCCACCATCCAGCCCTCCAGCAGCAGAGCGTCGGCCTCTCCGCGCCAGGGAAGACTCGGGTCCCCTTGCCCCGCGAGGAGGGTCTTATCGAAGCGAGGCAGGTCCAGGTCAGAGCCAGGGCCTCCACGCCAACGCTGGATCGCCTGCTGCAGATGATCCGGATCGTGACTCCCCGGTGGCACCCGGTTCACGCCGAAGGGATTGCCCGCCATCCGCTCCAGGCGCTGCGGATAGGGAAGGTAGGCATCGTCGATGGAGGCGATCGCCAAACGCACCCCCTGCTCCGCGCAGTGTTGCTGCAGATGACGGGCCAAGGTGCTCTTGCCCGAACCGACGGGCCCATTGAGGGCGATCACCGGCTTCTGGCCCTCAACGCGCAGTTTCTGGCAGAAGCCCAGCAACTGATCTTCAAGGCTCATGAGCCGAGCTTGAACGCTTCCAGCACAACCGCATAAACCAGACCAATGCGGAGGTTGTCGCACAACACCCAGGCCAGGGGAACCGGCTCCCCAACCACCCTGGTGCGCAGACGGATCACCAGCTCCAACAGGAGCACCAGCATCAGCACCACCAGCGGGCGCTGACCGATCGCATTGAGCCACCAGGCGGTGATGTTCTGACCGGCATAAAACCCGAGCAGCAAGGCCAGCACAGCGGAGCTTCGGCGGCGCCAACTGCCTTGAAAAGCACCGAAAACCAGCTGCCCACCGCGGCGCTGCAAACGATCAAAGCGGGTGGCCTGGAGTGGCATGCGGGTCAGACGGAGATCAATAGACGCTGCAGATAGGAGAGCGTGACCAACCCCTCAGGGCAAGCCGGTCCGCACAACACGCCACAGGGGCAAATCGCCTCCCCCAGACCATCCACCACAGCAGCGGCCTCTGCAAATTCATCGAGGGGCTCGTGGGCACTGGAGGCACTGCGGGTGATCAACACCCTCAGCCCGGCTGCACGAGCAGCGCGGTAGCCATTGCCGGAATCCTCAATCGCGAGCACCTCGCCAGCCGGGCGATCCAGTTGAGCCAGAGCGGCCCGATAGGCCTCGGGATCAGGCTTTTTGCGCGCGACATCGTCACCGCAGATCCAGAACTGGAACAGCTGCGCATGATGCGGTAACTGACGCTCCAACAACGACTGGACGGCAGAGCGTCCACTGGTGGTGACAATGCCCTGCACCCATCCGGCCGCTGCGGCCGCCTCCATCAAACGGCGCACGCCAGGACGAAGTTGGATCTCCCCCTCGCTGATCAGGCTGCGGTAGTGGCGCTGTTTTGACGTTTGCAGGGCTTCCACACGCTCCCCGCTCGGCCGTTCCCCTTCCTTCTGCTGCAGAAACGCAGCAATCCGCTCGCGCCCTCCACTGATGCGAAGCAGGTCCAGGTAATCAGCTACCTCCCAGCGCCAGGGCAAGGCCGCTTCTTCAAAAGCGCGGTTAAAAGCCACGCGGTGCCCCTCGAGTTCTGTCTCAGCCAGGGTTCCATCCACATCCCAGAGCAGAGCCGATGGCCGTGGCTGCATGGCGGATCCCTGGGGACAACGAGGCTAAAGCGGTTCTGGACAAAGGGAAGTCAGCCCACAGAATGGTTGTGCTTTGAAGGCCTGCGTTGCTCCCTGACTCCCCTGAGCAACGGTTGAACCAGCAGTGGCAGTTGCCTGCAGCCGTGCAACTGGATCGAGATCTACACGATCTCGGACTGAGTGAACCGATCCTGGCTCTGTTGCAGCGCCGTGGATTCAGCAGCAGAGAGCAGATTGAAGCGCTGCTGACCCCTGCGGAAGCACCTGAAGCCAAGGACCATTTCCCAGACCTGCCCAAGGCCGTGAAACGGCTTCAAAAAGCCTGCAAGCAAAGCGAAGCCCTGGCGATCTGCGGCGATTACGACGCCGATGGCATGACCAGCACCGCCCTGCTGATGGGCGTGCTCCGCCAGCTGGGAGCGCAACCCCGTGCCGCCATTCCCAGTCGTCAGGACGATGGCTATGGACTGAATGCCGCCATGGTCGAGCAGCTCGCAGCGGATGGCGTGCGGTTGCTGGTCACCGTGGATAACGGTGTCTCGGCTCGAGAGGCCCTGGAACGGGCTCAGGAGCTCGGCCTGGAAGTGATCGTCACCGATCACCACACCCTGCCCAGTGAGAGACCCCCCTTGCTGGCCCTGGTGCACCCGGCCTGCACTCCGGAGGGATCGCCCTATCGAGGCCTGGCAGGGGTGGGACTGGCCTTTGTGGTCGCCCGAGCCTTGGCCCAGGCCAGCCGCTCCAAACAGGCCCTGGCCATGGCCCTCGACCTGTTTTGCATCGGCACGATTGCTGACATGGCTCCCCTCGAAGGGGTAAACCGCCGCTGGTTGATGGATGGCCTACCCCGTTTGAAACACTCCGCCTTGCCGGGTCTGCAAGCACTGCAACAGGTCGCTGGTCTCGACGAGGCTCCGATCGATGCCGGAACGGTGGGCTTTCAACTGGCACCGCGCATCAACGCTGTCGGGCGTCTGGGCGATCCCGCTCTGGTGGTGGAGTTGCTCACCACCGCCGACCAGGACCGGGCCCTGGAGCTGGCCAGGGCCTGCGAGAACCTCAACCGCCAGCGCCGTGAACTCTGTGATGCCATCGAGGCGGAGGCCAGGGCCCTCGCAGATGCCGATGGGCAGCAACGCAGCCCTTTTCTGCTGTTGGCCCAAGGGCATTGGCATCACGGCGTGATCGGCATCGTTGCGGCTCGCCTGGTGGAGCGTTTCAACGCTCCGGTGGCACTGCTGGCCTCGGAGGGAGAAGGCCGCATGCGCGCCTCGGTTCGGGCTCCGAAGGGGTTTGCCGTCGATCAAGCCCTGCAGCAGTGCTCCGATTTATTGGAGCGCCATGGCGGGCACCCCGCCGCTGGAGGGTTCACGGTGCGAGCTGAGCGGGTCAGTGCCCTCCACGAACGGCTCAATCGCCTGGCCCAGCAGTGGCGGGAGCAAGCGGAGCCACCTGGTGTGGCGCCTGAGGCGCTGTTACGCCTCGATCAACTGGGGCGATCGTTCTGGCAACAGTTGCAGAGGTTGGAGCCCTTCGGCATCGGCCATCCCACCCCAATGTTCTGGAGCAGTTGCTGCAGCATCAGCCAACAACGGGAGCTGCGGGGCGGACACCTGCAACTGACTCTGCGTCAGGGCGAGGCCACGGCCCGGGCAATCGCCTGGCGCTGGCAGGGGGGAAGCAGCCTGCCGAAGCAGGTGGATGTCGCCTATCAGCTGCGCATGAACCGCTGGCAGGGAGAGGAGCGACTCCAGCTGGAGCTGGTCGCAATCCGGCCGAGCACGAGTGAGGCCCTCGTGCTGCAACGCCACAACCGCAGCTACTGGGTGCAGCGTGATGGAGAAAGCCTGGTGATCCGCAATGCCCACGGCGAAGAACTGCGGGGCCGCAGCCCGGGCGAGTCCGATGGGGATCTCTCTGTGGATCACCCCCAAGCGGAGCACCCCTATGTCAGAGCCTTGGTGCTGGATGCCGCACGCGCCCTGGGCATGGCTGCATAAAGAACCCCTTGGAGCACCGCTCCAAGGGGTTCAACGCGACAGTGCTCAAGCGAGCTGTCAGCGGCGATTCAGAGGGCGCCGCGGCGGTAGAAGAGGATGAAGATCACAGCTGGACCCACCAGGGTGATCAGGAACAGAGCAGCAAAGTTGGCGATCAGGTGGAAGTCGATTCCCATGGGAGAACGGCTCGGAAGCTGCACATGTCTCCACCACCCTAAAAGCAGGCCTGCCTTCTCAGCTGGCTCTGTTCACTCGCCTGTGACGGGTTGTCACAGCCAGTTCCATGACTGAAAGCCTGCACTGGCGCTGCATCAGCGGCTGCGGCTCGTGCTGCAGGCTTGATCCTGGCGAGCGCAATGAGGCCCTGGAGGCTCTCGATGAGGAGCAGCAGGAGCTGTATCTCTCGATGGTGGGGGCGGATGGCTGGTGCATCCACTACGACACGGGCTCGAGCAGCTGCCGCATCTACGACGAGCGACCGGTGTTCTGCCGCGTGGAAAACCTGGCCCAGCTGTTCGACGTGCCAGCCGAGGAGGCCAACGCTTTCGCCATTGCCTGCTGCCGCCAGCAGATCCGCTGCGAACACGGCGGGCGTGGCATGGTGATGAAGCGTTTTGAGCAGGCCATCCGCCAGCCCCCCGACCACGCGGACTCCAGCCCTGATGCCTGATCCCGAAGACAAGAGCGCAGACACGCCCACCAGCAGCGACCAAGCCGGCAGTTTCGGGGCCGTTTTTCTCACCACCTTCACCACGGTGTTTCTGGCGGAGCTGGGGGATAAGACACAACTGGCTGCCCTGCTGCTTTCCGCAGAATCCGGCAGACCGGTGCTGGTCTTTATCGGTGCGTCTCTCGCCTTGATCAGCTCAAGCCTGGTGGGGGTCGTCCTTGGCCGGTGGCTCTCCCGCGTCTTGCCGCCCCAGCAGCTGGAACGACTGGCGGGGATCCTGATGATTGCGCTGGGCCTCTGGCTGGGTCGTCAGGCGGCCATGAGCATGTTCCCGTTGGGCTGAGACCACAGCAATGCAACTGCCCCTTCTGGCCTCCACGTTCATCACGGTGTTCCTCGCGGAACTCGGCGACAAAACCCAGCTGGCGATCGTGACCATCAGCGGCACCTCCAATCGAACCGGTGCCGTGTTTGCCGGCAGCGCCACAGCTCTGGTGCTCGCCAGCCTCCTTGGGGCTGGCGCCGGAGGATCTCTGTCAGCGGTGATCCCCACCAATGCCCTGCAACTGGCTGCGTCTCTTGGCTTCCTGGTGATCGGCACCCGCCTGCTGCTGCGCGCTGGGAGCGAGGCCGATGCGACCTCAAAGCCCAGCACCGAAGCCGGAGCCGCCGGCGAAACAGAAGCCGAAGGCGAAGCGAAGTGAGCGGTGAACCTGTGGCGACACAGCCCACGCCACAGGTAAAGTTTGTGAGTTGATGTAGTGCCTTGAGGCGTTGGCCGTCTCAGAGCATTGCGAGCAACACGCCGCACTTCCCAGCAGTACAGAACCACAGCACTGAATCGCAGCACTGAACCGCAGCAATCACGGTTCAGAGCCCCTCTGCTCCGAAGTCAAACCCCGAAGACCCGCCAACAAGACCCGCTCCGAACCCTCTCACCCCACCATGAAGTTCTCGGTCTCGGACCTCATTGACCAACTCCCCAAGCAGGAGACCCTGACCCTCAGCAAGCTGGAAAAAGGTCTCGGACTCAGCACCAAAGCCGACAAGGAACAGCTGCGCATCGCCCTCGATGCCCTGGCGCGTGTAGGGGTGCTTGAAGAATCCGCTGGCGGCATCAGCCGCGTGGAGGACGAAGGCCTGATCGAGGCACGGCTGCGCTGCAGCAGCAAGGGTTTCTGTTTCGCCCTTCGCGAAGACGGCGGCGAAGACATCTACATCCGAGACAACCAGCTCAACCACGCCTGGAATGGCGATCGGGTGCTGGTGCGCATCACCCGTGAAGGCGGGCGGCGCCGATCCCCGGAGGGTGGGGTGCAATGCATCCTGCAGCGCAACACCACCAGCCTTTTGGCCCAGGTCGAACAGCAGAACGACAAGCTGCTGGCCCTGCCCCTCGACGATCGATTGCTGACCGCGATCGAACTTCCCGACAGCGATGTCAGCCACCTCAAGCCCGCCAGCGAGGCCGTGGTCGAGGTGAAGCTGGACCGCTACCCCGTGGGTCAGCTGCCACCCCAGGGCCACGTGGCTCGAAGCCTGGCGGTGAATGCCGGCCCGGAAGCCGATCTGGATCTGCTGCTCACGAAGCATGGGCTGCGCGAACGCCCCGCAGCGCCCAAGAGCACGGCCAAGGCGCTTGAAGCCAAAGACAGGGATGACCTCAGCGCTCTTCCAACCCTGGTCTTGCAGCTGTGGTCGAGCAGTGAAGCGCCGATTCTTCCCGCTGTCTCGCTGGAGCCCCTGGAGAGCGGCACACGGGTGTGGGTGCATGCCCCGGCCATTGCCGAGCGCGTGGGCTTTGGCAGCGCCCTCGATCTCTTCCTGCGCGATCTGGGTGAAGCGCTCTGCGTTGGAGAGAGCTGGCTGCCGCTCCTTCCCAGCAGCCTGAGCAAAGCCGCCGCCTTCAAGGCCGGCAGCAGCAGTGCGGCACTCTCGGTTGCCCTCGAGCTCAACACTGACGGGCAGTTGGAGCACTATCGCTTCTGCCGCAGCACCATCAGCCCAGACGCCGTGGTTGACGCCAAGGCACTCCAGGCCCTGGCTGAGCGCAAGCCCAAAGCCCGCACAACCCCAACGGCCCTGAAGGGTCTCAAGGATCAGCTGCCCCTGCTCGAGCAACTGATTGCCCTGGCCCAGACCCTGCGGGCGCTGCGCTTGAGCTCGGGCTCCATTGATCTCGACCTGGCGATGCCCGCGATCGAAGGGCTCGGCGAACTGGCGATCCCCGAACCGGATGAGAGTCGGCACGGTTGGCTGGTGCAGCAGGACCCGGCGGAGAGTCCATCCGGACTGCTCCGGGAATTGGTTCTCCTGGCCCATCGCGCCTTTGGGCGCCATATGGCAACCCTGGAGTTGCCCGCCATCTATGCCCAGAATCCGGCACCGGATGCTGAAGCCCTGAACGATGTGGCCAAGGCCGCCCTGGCCCTGGAGATTCCCCTGGAGTTGTCAGCCGATGGCAATGCCAGCGCCCAGGAGCTTGCGACGGCTTTTGCCGGCAGCGATCGCTCCCGAGTGCTCCTGCAGCAACTGAGGGATCCCTTGAAGCCGGTGACCCTCGCCACCGAGCCCGGTCCCAACACGCTGGCCGCCGAGGAGCAGGCCTTTGCGGCCTGGTGTTGCCCTTCTTTGCACTACGCAGATCTGTGGAACCAGCACCTGTTGGTGTTGCTCCTCAGCGAAGGCAAGGATCGCCCCTCCGTTCGCCACAAAACCCGGGTGGACATTGCCTCCGATAGCAGCCATGGCGTGATCGACTGGCCTCTGATGACCGCCAGTCAGCTCGCACCGCTCGAGGAAGGGCTCAGTCCCTCACTGCTGCATCGCCTCAATGCCCGGGCCCGCTTCACCAGCGAGCTGCAAAGCGATGCCCTGGCCATGGCCCAGGCCCGCCAAGCGGAACCCCTTGTCGGTCAAACCCTCACTGGCGTGATCAGCGGCGTGCAGAGCTACGGGTTCTTCGTGGAAGTGCCCCCATCCCAGGTGGAAGGCCTGGTGCATGTGAGCTCCCTCAAGGACGACTGGTACGAGTACCGCTCCCGTCAGAACAAACTGGTGGGGCGGAAGAACCGTCGCACTTACATGCTGGGCGACGCCGTGGAGGTGATCATCCAGAAGGTGGATGTGCTGCGGCATCAGATCGACTTGGCGGTCGTGCTGCCGGAGGGCTACGAGGAATTCGTGCCCGAGTCCGACCACGACGAGGAACTCGAGAGCGACCGCTTGAGCGACAACCTGGGCGAGAGCGAGGACTGAAGTCTTGTCAGACCCGCACCCCCCACAACCGATCGTTCTGGCGGTCTCGGGGGCCAGTGCTCAGCCCCTGGCGGAGCGGGCTCTACAACTGCTGCTGGAGGCCGGAGAAACCGTTGAGCTGGTGGTCAGTCGCGGGGCGATTGGCGTTTGGCAGGCGGAACTCGGGGTTCGAGTGCCGAGCGAACCAGAGGCCCAGGAAAGCTTCTGGCGTGAACGCACCCACTGTCAGTCGGGCTCGTTGGTGTGTCACCGCTGGAATGATCAGGCGGCGGCGATTGCCAGCGGTAGCCACCGCACCCGGGGAATGGTGATCCTTCCCTGCTCCATGGGCACGGTCGGACGGATCGCCGCTGGCGTCGCCACAGATCTGCTCGAGCGCTGCGCCGATGTGCACCTCAAGGAGGGGAGACCGCTGGTGATTTGCCCTAGGGAAACCCCCTGGAATCTCATCCACCTGCGCAATCTCACCACCCTGGCCGAAGCCGGCGCACGCATCGCTCCGCCGGCGCCGGCCTGGTATCACCAGCCCAAAACCATCGAAGACATGGTGGACTTTCTCGTGATCCGCGTGTTCGATTGCCTCGGTTATGACCTGGGGCAGCTGCGGCGCTGGAGCGGCCCGATCCAATCCTGAGCCCCCTTCTGTGTTGCAACGGGTCCTACTGGTTCCTCTGCTCACACCGCTTCTGGCGGTGCTGCTGGTGGCAGCCATCAATCCGAGGCCCTCGGTCGCGGTGCGCCTGCTGATTTGGACATCTCCAGCCCTGCCCTTGAGTGGCTGGCTTGCCGCTGCAGCCGGCCTCGGTGCGGGCGTGAGCAGCCTTGGAACTGCCTTAGCGCTCCAGGGTGCGGGCAGAAGCATCAGCCCTCGCCGGCAGGTGCGTCGGCCAGGCATCTGGGATGACACGGAACCTGAGGTTCAGCGACCGCCAGAGGAGAGGCCAGAGCAGGAGCCCTGGGATCGAGGGCCGAAGGATGTTGAAACCAAGCCGAACCAAGCCAGCTGGGCGGGTCCAAGCCGTGGAGCGTCAGAACCTGCTCCCACGGTGTCTGTGCCCTTCCGGGTGATTCGCAAACCCCGAGCCACCGCGCCGGCAGCGGCGGCTCCCAGCAGCCCTGCAGCCCCTGCGGTCGTTAACGATGATTGGGGCAGCGCAGGCAACGACGACTGGTAACCCGAGCCGGCCAGCACTCCCTAAAGTTCAGCGAGCGTTTTGAACGAGGCCTGCGACGGTGACCGACTCCGCTCTTCCCGCAGACCCCAAGCCCGCTCAGCCCCAACCAGAGCCCCAACCAGAGGCCAAACCAGAGGTCAAGCCCTCAGAGGCCAAGGCAGTTAAGCCCCCTGCGCCGGAAGACAAACCCTTTGCAGACTTTGTTCCGAACCTGCTGATCCCGGCTCTGGCCAAAGAGATCCAGGCCTACGGCGGTCCGAGCTGCGAGCTCACGTTCTCCCAGGGACCAATGCCAGTCGTTGGCAGTGACTGCTGGCAGGTGGCCGGTGCGCTGCCGAACGGGCGGCGCTTCTGGCTCTGTTTCACCAGCGATTCGATCAACGCTTCCAAAACCATTGCCCTGGCAGAAGCCGGCGCAGAGCCGAGCCTGCTGGAGTCATTTTTGATCGATGAAAAGAAAATGACCCAGGCCCTCCTGGTGTCGCGGCTTGTGCAGCGCCTCAACGGTCAAAAATGGCTCGGGGCCAACTGAAGCCCGGCTCACACACCAGCCGAGCAGGCTTTAGAGACTGATGAACAGAGGCCTCGGCTCCAGCCCGATGGCACCTACGATGGCCTACGGATCAATGAAGCTGCCCCATGGTGCCTCCCACCGCCGTTGCCTCACCGAACGCCGCAACTGCCGTCGGGTCACCTGAGGCGCCCGCGATCAAGGATCCCGTCAAGGACACGATCCTGACGCCCCGGTTCTACACAACCGATTTCGAGGCCATGGCTGCCATGGACCTCAGCCCCAACGCCGATGAGCTGGAAGCCATCTGCGAGGAATTCCGGAAGGACTACAACCGTCATCACTTCGTGCGCAACGACGAGTTCGATGGCGCCGCCGAGAAGCTCGATCCTGAAACCCGGAAGGTGTTCGTCGAGTTCCTCGAGCAGAGCTGCACCTCCGAGTTTTCAGGCTTTTTGCTCTACAAGGAGCTGAGCCGTCGGATCAAGGAGCGCAACCCCTTGCTGGCTGAGTGCTTCGCCCACATGGCCCGCGACGAAGCCCGTCACGCGGGCTTCCTCAACAAGGCGATGAGCGATTTCGGCCTTCAGTTGGATCTGGGCTTCCTGACGGCCAACAAGGCCTACACCTACTTCAAGCCTGAATACATCTTCTACGCCACCTACCTGAGCGAGAAGATCGGCTATTGGCGCTACATCGCCATTTTCCGTCACCTCGAGAAGAACCCCGACAGCAAGATCTTCCCGATCTTCAACTTCTTCGAGAACTGGTGTCAGGACGAGAACCGCCACGGCGACTTCTTTGATGCCCTGATGAAGGCCCAGCCCAAGAGCGTGACTGGCCTACGTGCCCGCCTCTGGTGCCGCTTCTTCCTGCTGGCGGTGTTCGCCACCATGTACGTCCGTGACGTGGCCCGCAAGGAGTTCTATGAAGCGCTGGGTCTCGATGCCCGCGATTACGACAAGTACGTGATTGCCAAGACCAACGAGACCACCGCTCGGATCTTCCCCGTGGTGCTCAACGTGGAGCATCCGAAGTTCTACACCCGCCTCGAGCGGCTCGTTCGCAACAACGACAAGCTCAGTGCTGCCGATGCAGGCAGCGCACCGGCTCCGATCAAGGCCCTGCGCAAGCTGCCCTACTGGGCAGCCAATGCTGCCGAGATGGCCAAGCTGTTCCTGATGAATCCCATCCGCAGCGAGAACTTCCAGCCCGCTGTGCGCTGAGCCCAAGCACTACAAACGGCGTAGGCCCTGGTCGCTGCGGCCAGGGCCTTTTTGCTAGGCCCTGTTGCTAGGAAGACATAACGAGAACGACAGCTCCCGCCAAGTAACCCCTGCGTGTTGACCGCGTGATCGCCTCCGTGCCCCCTGGATCCAGCTCCTTTCCCTCGCAGACCACAGCAAGCCCTGCTGGAAACAACCTGTTGATCGGGCCCTTTGACCAACGCTGGAGCTCGCGCCTGGAAGCGCTCCTGGCCAGTGGACGCGCGGCAGGTGCCGATTTGGTGGAAGTGTTTCTCGAGCGCACCGATCACATCGGTGTTCTTGCTGAGCAGGACACGATCACGAGCGTGACACCGGCCTTTGGCATGGGGGCCGGCATACGCGTGTTTCTCGGTCACAGAGATGGATTTGTCAGCACCAACGACCTCAGCGAAGCCGGCCTCAAGCAGGCCCTGAGCCAGGCGCTAGGGATGCTCGGCCTCGAGATCTGCAGCTCAGCCCTCAACAGTTTTGATGGCCTGCCGGCCCTTCGAGATTTCGGACTCGAGAAAGGCACTTGGTTGGAGCGCTGCCCTGGCATCCAGGAAGCGACACAACGCCTGCTCGAAGGCACGGCTCGGCTCGAGCAGCACGGCCGTCACCTGCAAGCCCGCCGCGCCAGCTATGCCCGCGACTGGCAAGAGGTGATGGTGGCCGCCAGCGACGGCACCTTCGGCCGGGATGTGCGCCTGCACCAGTCGGTGGGGCTCAATGTGCTGGCGGCTGACGGTGAACACCGCGCCGGAGTCGGACGCCGCTACGGGACCTCCGACAGCCCCGATGACCTGCGTCAATGGGATGCCGGAACGTCAGCGGAAGAGGTGTGCGCCAGCGCCGGCACCATGCTCTACGCGGACTACGTCGAGGCGGGCCAGATGCCGGCGGTGCTCGCCAACCGCTTTGGGGGAGTGATCTTCCACGAAGCCTGCGGACACCTGCTGGAAACCACCCAGGTGGAGCGGGGCACCACCCCCTTCTCAGAACAGGTGGGGCACCCCATTGCCCATGAGGCGGTGACCGCCATCGATGAAGGGCTTACCGGCGGTGCCTTCGGATCCCTCTCGATGGACGACGAGGGGATGGAAGCTCAGCGCACGGTGCTGATTGAAAAAGGAGTTCTCAAGCGCTTCCTCAGCGATCGCGCCGGGGAGCTGCGCACCGGGCACGCCCGCACCGGCAGCGGACGGCGTCAAAGTCACACCTTCGCCGCCGCCAGTCGCATGCGCAACACCTTCATCGCGGCAGGCCCCCATTCGCCCGACGAGCTGATCAGCTCCGTGGATCGCGGGCTCTACTGCAAATCCATGGGAGGCGGCAGTGTCGGTCCCACCGGGCAGTTCAACTTCGCCGTGGAGGAGGCCTACCTGATCGAAAACGGACAGCTCACCAAACCCGTCAAAGGAGCAACCCTGATTGGAGAAGCCAAGGAGGTGATGCCTCGAATCTCCATGTGCGCCAACGACCTTGAACTGGCAGCCGGCTTCTGCGGATCCGTGAGCGGAAGCATCTTCGTGACCGTGGGGCAACCCCACATCAAGGTGGATTCGATCACCGTGGGGGGCCGCTGAGATGACCGCCTCCACCGCTCAGCAGGGTCTCGATGCCCAGAGCCTGCGCAGCAAGCTGGACACGATCGCCGCCAGCCATGGCATCCGGCAGTGGGATTTAGGTGCTGCCTGCAGCACCGACACCTCGGTGCAGGTGGATCGTGGCGAACCCAAGCAGATGAAGGGAGCGCAACGCAGCTCCATCACCATCCGCGTCTGGAACAGCGATGGGCTGGTGGGTACCACCAGCACCTCCGACCTCTCCGACAACGGACTGGAGAGAGCCCTGTCCGGTGCTCGCGATGCCAGCGCCTTCGGCAACGCCAACGACACCCCGGGGTTCTCGCCCCTCGCCACCGCTCCCCTCACCCCGCTGGAGCAACCACTGCACCAGGGGCAAGGCATCCTCCGACTGCTGGAGCGCCTCAAGGAAGCGGAACAGGATCTGCTGAGCCGGCACAGTGCCATCGGCACTGTGCCTTACAACGGCCTGGCGGAACGCAGCAGTGAGCGGATCTACCTCAACAGCGAGGGAGCTTGCCGCCAGCAACAACTCACCACCGCCAGCATCTATCTCTACGCCAGGGCGGAGGAAAGCGGCCGCAAACCCCGCAGTGCCGGTGCCGTGCGCTTGGCCTACGGCGCATCAGAGCTCGACATCGCTGGCTGCATTACCGAGGCGGCCGAGCGCACCATCAGCCATCTCGACTATGCACCGATCGAGACAGGCCGCTACACCTGCGTGTTCAGTCCTGAAGCCTTCCTCGATCTGATCGGAGCGTTCAGCAACCTGTTCAACGCCAGGGCCGTTCTCGATGGCGTGAGCCTCAGCAACCGCGACTCCCTGGGGGAGAGCCTGGCCGTGCCATTCCTCTCCATCCGCGACAACGGGCTTCACCCCGGCAATATCGGAGCCTCCAACTTTGATGGGGAAGGAACACCCACCCGTCCGCTGGATCTCGTGCAGGGGGGGGTCCTCAAGAATTTCCTCCACTCGGAAGCAACGGCCCGGGCCTTCGGCGTTCAACCCACGGGTCATGCCGGCCTTGGCGCCAAAGTCTCCGTTGGGCCCGACTGGTTTGAAATCGGGCTTACCCCCGGCAGCAGCGGAGCCCAGGCGGGTCTCGATCGCTTCAAGTCAGATCAGCCGATCGTTTGGATCGACTCCCTCTCAGCCCTCCATGCCGGGGTGAAGGCCAGCCAGGGATCCTTCTCCCTGCCTTTCGACGGCTGGCTGATCAAGAACGGAGAAACCCGATCGATCGAAGCCGCCACGGTCGCCGGAGACATCCGCCAGGTGCTGAAGGCGATCGTGGGATTTGAAGGCGACGCCAAGATCACCCCGGACGGGCTCTGCCCCCTGGTGTGGGTGGAGGGCCTCTCGATCACCGGCGAGGCCTGAGCCCGATCCATGCGCATCCTGTTCTGGGGCACTCCGGCCTACGCCGTGCCCAGCCTCAATGGCCTTGTGACGGCTGGCCATCAGCTGGTGGGCGTGGTCAGCCAGCCCGACCGACGCCGCGGCCGCGGTAAAGAGCTGATGCCCTCCCCGGTCAAGGCGCGGGCCCTGGAGCTGGGCATCCCGGTGTTCACCCCAGAGCGCATCCGCAAAGAGCCTGAATGCCAACAACACCTCGCCGAGCTGGGGGCAGACGTCTACGTCGTGGTGGCCTTCGGGCAGATCCTGCCGCCTGAGGTGCTGGAACAACCACCCCTGGGCTGCTGGAACGGCCATGGCTCGCTCCTACCGCGTTGGCGTGGCGCAGGACCAATCCAATGGAGTCTGCTGGAAGGGGATGCCGAAACCGGGGTCGGGATCATGGCGATGGAGGAGGGGCTTGACACAGGTCCAGTGCTCCTGGAGCGTTCCATCCCGATCGGTTTGCTGGAGAACGCCCGCCACCTGGCGGATCGGCTCGCTCAGCTCACCGCTGATCTGTTGGTGGACGCCATGCCTCTGATCGAGGCGGCAGGAGTAGGGCCGCTAGAGGAGCGCCTTTCGCGCCTTCGGGTGCGCCAGCAGAGCGAGGACGGCATGACCTACGCCCGCATGCTGAGCAAAGACGACTTCCAGATCGACTGGAACCACTCCGCCCTGGCCATCCACCGCCAAGTGATGGGGCTCTACCCCGGAGCCACCAGCAGCTGGCAGGGCAAACGTCTGAAGCTCCTCGCAACAGAGCCGCTGGTGAAGCGTCTGTCAGATCAGCTCAGCCCAGAAGTGGCCCCCCTCGCCGAGCGCTGGGGTCTGCAGCCGGGTGAGACCCCTCGGGAGCCGCCCGGCACGGTGTTGGCCCTGGCCCCTGAACTCGGCCTGGTGGTGTCCACCCGTGGCTGCCCCGTCTTACTGCGTGAGGCGCAACTGGAGGGCAAGGGTGCCAGCCAGGGGCAACAACTGCTCCAACAGCTTGGAGCGCGGGTCGGTGATCGGCTGGGCAGCGCCTGAGCCTCAGGCCACCAGGCGCTGATACGCCTCACTCACACGCCGGAAGGCTTCAGCGGAGCCACCAAGATCGGGGTGATGCAGTTTCACAAGCCGGCGATGGGCCTGCTTGATCGCCTGTTTGGATGCGCCCCACTCCAGGCCCAGCACCCTCAGTGCCTCGACCTGGAGCGGATCGCGGGGGGAATGCGCGCCAGGGGTGTTGTCGTAGGACTTCGAATATCGATCTGAAGTGCGTCGATCACTGCTGCGT
>VGPT01000005.1 GCA_016882485.1 Cyanobacteria bacterium M_surface_10_m1_298 | reverse complement strand
GGATTGGGGCCACGCCCGCGATTACGTGGAGATGCAGTGGCGGATGTTGCAGCAGCAGCAACCGGAGGATTTCGTGATCGCCACCGGCCGCCAGGAGAGCGTGCGGCGCTTCATTGAGCTCACCGCCAAGCAGCTGGGCTGGGGCCCGATGCAGTGGCAGGGCAGCGGCCTGGAGGAAACGGGGATCCGCAGCGACACCGGAGCCGTGGTGGTGCGGATCGATCCGCGCTACTTCCGCCCGGCGGAGGTGGAAACGCTGCTGGGGGATCCCACCAAGGCCCGCGAGAAACTGGGCTGGACGCCCACCACCACCCTGGAGGAGCTGGTGGCCGAGATGGTGGCGGCCGATAAGGAGGAGGCGGCCAAGGAGGCGCTGCTGCGGCGCAAGGGCTTTGCGGTGGTGGGCTCGATGGAAAATCCGCCCACGAACCCGGAAGCTGTGGCGGCTGCCCGAGGCCAGCAGCCATGACCATCCTGGTGACGGGCGGTGCTGGCTACATCGGCAGCCATGCGGTGCGGGCCTTGCAGCAGGGTGGCTTTGCCGTGGTGGTGCTAGACAACCTGGTGTATGGCCATGCCTCCATTGCTGAGACTTTGGCCGTGCCCTTGGTGCAGGGGCAAGTGGGCGATCGTGCATTGCTCGATCAGCTGTTGAGCGGTGAGCACCCCGCCTGTGCTGGTGAGCCTGTGCAGGCGGTGCTCCATTTCGCGGCCTACGCCTATGTGGGCGAGAGCATGAGCGATCCGGCGCGCTATTACCGCAACAATCTGGGGGATTCGTTGGTGTTGCTGGAGGCGCTGGTGGCGGAAGGCCGCCGCCGCGGTGGTGATCCATTGCCTCTGGTGTTCTCCAGCACCTGCGCCACCTATGGGATTCCGGCGCAGGATCAGATCCCCATCCGGGAAGACTGCCCGCAGCGGCCGATTAACCCCTATGGCCGCAGCAAATGGATGGTGGAGCAACTGCTTGGGGATTTCGGCGCGGCCTATGGCCTCCCGAGCGTGATCTTCCGCTATTTCAATGCCGCCGGTGCTGATCCGGCCGGTGATCTGGGGGAAGACCACGACCCGGAAACCCATCTGATCCCACTGACGCTGGATGCCATCACCGGGCGCCGAGATCATCTCAAGATCTTCGGAAACGACTACCCCACGCCAGATGGCACCTGCATCCGCGATTACATCCACGTAATCGACTTGGCCGAGGCCCATCTGCTAGGGCTGCGCAAGCTTTTGGCGGAGGGCGGTCAGCATGTGTACAACCTTGGTACGGGCCATGGGGCGTCGGTGCAGGATGTGATCAGTGCGGCCCAGGCGGTGACGAGTCGCGGGTTGCAGACCTATGTGGCAGAGCGACGTGCGGGCGACCCACCGATGTTGGTGGCGACTGCAGAGAAGGCGCAGCGTGAGTTGAGCTGGCGGCCTCGCTATGGGGAGCTGCGCATGATCTTGGAGCACGCCTGGGTTTGGCATCAACGGCGCTTTGGACAGCCATGAGCGATTGCACGAGCTCCCTCATCACTTTTGCAGACCGGATCTTTGTGGCGGGTCACCTCGGTATGGCGGGCGGGGCCATCTGCCGGGCTCTGCAACGCAGAGGTTTCAGCCAGATCCTCACTGCCAGCCGCAGCGAGCTTGATCTGTTGGATGGGCTAGCCGTGGAGCGCTGGTTTGCGCAGCACCAGCCGAGCGTGGTGGTGCTGGCGGCGGCGAAGGTGGGGGGCATCCACGCCAATGCCACCTACCCGGCCGATTTTCTGCTGGAGAACCTCAAGATTCAGACCCATGTGATCGAAACGGCCTGGCGCAGTGGCGTGCGGCGGCTGCTGTTTCTGGGCAGCAGCTGCATCTACCCCAAGTTTGCGGAGCAGCCGATCCGTGAAGAGGCGTTGCTCACCGGGGCGCTTGAGCCCACGAATGAGTGGTACGCGATCGCCAAGATCACCGGCATCAAGTTGTGCGCAGCGCTGCGGGAGCAGCACGGCTTTGATGCCATCAGCCTGATGCCCACCAATCTGTATGGGCCGGGCGACAACTACCACCCCACCAACAGCCATGTGCTGCCGGCGTTGATTCGCCGCTTCCATGAGGCGGCCGAGCGGGCTGATGCCAGCGTCACCTGCTGGGGCACCGGCACCCCGCTGCGGGAGTTTCTGCACGTGGACGACCTGGGGGAGGCCTGCGTGTTTGCCCTGGAGCATTGGCAGCCGACTGCCGATCAGCTGCAGCACCTCAATGTAGGCACGGGCGTGGATCTCACGATCCGTGAGCTGGCGGAGGCGGTGGCGGAGGCCACCGGCTTCCGCGGCACGATCACCTGGGATGCCTCCAAGCCGGATGGCACACCAAAGAAACAGCTGGATGTCAGCCGCCTGGCTGCCCTGGGTTGGAGGGCGAGAATTCCTTTGCGGCAAGGGCTGCGCGACACGGTGCGCCACTTCCGTGACCAGCTCGATCAGCAGTTGATTCGCCTCTGATGCCTGCCTCAACCACACGCAATCTTGTGACCGGCGGGGCCGGATTTCTTGGTTCCCACCTGGTAGACCGCCTCATGGAGGCCGGTGAGGAAGTGCTCTGCCTTGATAACTACTTCACAGGCCGTAAGAGCAACATCGCCCAATGGTTCGCCCATCCGCGCTTTGAGCTGATTCGCCACGATGTCACGGATCCGATTCGGTTAGAAGTCGATCGGATCTGGCATTTAGCTTGCCCAGCTTCCCCTGTGCACTACCAGCATAATCCCATCAAGACGGCAAAAACTAGCTTTCTGGGTACTTACAACATGTTGGGGCTGGCCCGAAGAGTGGGAGCACGTTTGTTGTTGGCCAGCACCAGTGAAGTCTATGGAGACCCGGAGGTGCATCCACAGCCCGAAAGTTATCGCGGCTGTGTGAATACCATTGGTATTCGTAGTTGCTATGACGAAGGTAAGCGCATCGCGGAAACATTATGTTTTGATTACCAGCGTATGCATGGGGTGGAGATCCGCGTGGTTCGAATCTTCAATACATATGGCCCAAGAATGCTGCCCGATGATGGCCGAGTTGTCAGCAACTTTATTGTGCAG
Organism: Cyanobacteria bacterium M_surface_10_m1_298; assembly: GCA_016882485.1. Classification (GTDB taxonomy): domain Bacteria; phylum Cyanobacteriota; class Cyanobacteriia; order PCC-6307; family Cyanobiaceae; genus Vulcanococcus. The sequence goes on along the minus strand of VGPT01000005.1, from coordinate 65,610 downwards.
GCTCTCCGTGGTGAGCCGTTGACCCTCTACGGAGATGGTCGTCAAACCCGGAGCTTCTGTTATGTCGATGATCTGGTCGATGGCTTGTTGAGGCTGATGAATAGTTCGCATAGCGGTCCGATCAATATTGGCAACCCCGGTGAGTTTACGATTCTTCAGTTGGCCGAATTGGTGCGCGCCAAAATCAATCCGGATTTACCTTTGGTCCATCGCCCACTTCCCCAGGATGATCCCTTGCAGCGGCAACCGGTCATTGATCTGGCTCAGCGGGAACTGGGGTGGAGCCCTGCTGTGGAATTGAGCCTCGGTTTGGATGCCACGATCGACTACTTCCGGGATGCAATCCGACCATGAGCTCGCCTTCCAACGCCAGCCCTTCCGCTTTCGGTCCCATACGGTCGATCTGCTGCATCGGGGCCGGATACGTCGGCGGCCCAACCATGGCGGTCATTGCTGACCGTTGTCCCGGCATCAAGGTCACCGTTGTGGACCTGAATGCTTCACGCATTGCCGCCTGGAACGACCCGGACCTGTCGCGCCTACCCGTTTATGAGCCCGGGCTTGATGCGGTGGTGGCCCGCTGCAGGGGGCGCAACCTCAGTTTCAGCACAGAGGTTTCAGCGGCCATCGCCGCGGCTGACATGGTGTTTCTGTCGGTGAATACACCCACGAAGTTGAAGGGTGTGGGTGCTGGCCAGGCCAGTGATCTGCGCTGGATTGAGGCCTCTGCCCGCGAGGTTGCCGCCTGTGCTCAAGGCCACACGATCGTCGTGGAGAAGAGCACGCTGCCCGTGAGAACCGCTGAGACGGTGCAGGCCATTCTTGCGGCCGCCCAGCGGAATCCATCCGATCAGTCGGCTGCGGCTCCATGCACGTTTTCAGTGCTTTCCAACCCCGAGTTTCTGGCTGAAGGCACAGCCGTTGCCGATTTGGAGCACCCGGATCGCGTGCTGATTGGTGGCGATGATCCGGCCGCCATTGAGGCGCTGGCTTCGGTGTACGGCCATTGGGTGCCAGCCGAACGCATCCTGCGTACCAATCTCTGGAGTTCGGAGCTGTCGAAGCTCACCGCAAACGCTTTTCTCGCCCAGCGGATCAGTTCGATCAATGCCATTGGGGCCCTCTGTGAAGCGACTGGTGCCGATGTCCATGAGGTAGCCCATGCGATCGGTACGGACAGCCGGATCGGCCCTAAATTCCTCAAGGCCGGTCCGGGTTTTGGCGGCAGTTGTTTCCAGAAAGACATTCTCAACCTTGTCTACCTCTGTGGCCACTACGGTCTCCAAGAGGTCGCCGCCTATTGGCAGGCCGTCGTCGAACTCAACGGCTGGCAACAGCACCGACTGGCACGGTTGGTGGTGCAACGCTTATTTGGCACCGTGACTGGCAAGCGTATTGCCGTGTTTGGTTTTGCCTTCAAGGCGGACACCAATGACACCCGTGAGGCTCCGGCCATTCGCATCTGTCAGGACCTGTTGGAGGAGGGTGCCCAGTTGGCGATCTATGACCCCAAGGTGTCCTCCGCGCAGATGACGGATGATCTGGGGCAGCCTCCCCAGGCTCAGGGCGAGGGTGTCTGGAGAGCGGCCGAGACCCCCGAAGAAGCGGTGCGACAAGCCGATGCGGTGGTGATTCTCACCGAGTGGGCTAGTTTCGCCTCCCTTGACTGGTCAATGCTGGTCCCCCAGATGCGCCACCCCGCCTGGTTGTTTGATACACGCTCGGTGGCTGACCTGGCGGCTGCCCGAGCCGCAGGCCTTCAGGTTTGGCGCGTGGGGATGGGGTGACGCGCTTGCGTAAACCCATTCTGATCACCGGTGTTGCAGGTTTCATCGGAGCGGCGGTGGCAGAACGTCTGCTGAACCGCGGCGACACTGTTGTGGGGGTCGACAACTTCAACACCTATTACAACCCCGCTCTCAAGCGGGCCCGCATGGCGCGGTTGTGGGAACTGCCTGGAGCCTCTGAGTTGCTGCATGTGGTCGAGGCGTCTGTTGAGGATGGGCCCACCCTCAAGGATGTGTTCACCCAGCACCGCCCTGCTGCCGTCATTCACCTGGCTGCTCAGGCTGGGGTGCGTTACTCGCTCGAGAACCCTGGTGCTTATATCCAGAGCAACGTTGTGGGGTTCGGCCATATTCTCGAGGGCTGTCGTCACCATGGCGTGGGGCATCTCGTGTATGCATCCAGCAGCTCTGTGTATGGCGGAAACCGGCAGATGCCTTTTGAGGAGCAGCAGCCAGTGAATCATCCTGTGAGTCTGTATGCCGCCACCAAAAAGGCCAATGAGCTGATGGCGCACACCTACAGCCATCTTTATGGTCTGCCTGCCACGGGACTGCGCTTTTTCACCGTGTACGGCCCCTGGGGGCGGCCCGACATGGCCCCAATGCTGTTTGCGCGAGCCATCCTGCGTGGGGAACCCATCCAGGTGTTCAACCACGGTCAGATGTCCCGGGATTTCACCTACGTGGCTGACATTGTTGAAGGCGTGCTGCGCTGTCTCGATCGTCCGGCAACGGCTGATCCGCTGTTTGATCCCTGCAAACCGAACCCTGCTACAGCCGCTGTACCCCACCGGCTGTTCAACATCGGTAACGCCCAGCCCACGCCGCTGCTGCGGTTCATCGAGTTGTTAGAGCAGGCCCTGGGCCGCTCCACGGTGAAGGATTTACAGCCCATGCAACCCGGGGATGTGCGGGCCACCGCCGCCGACACAACGGCCCTCGAGGCTTGGGTGGGTTTTCGGCCGAATACTCCCCTGCAAGAGGGTCTGGCCCAATTTGCGGCCTGGGTTGAGCGTCATTCTGATCTCGTGCTCGCCCCCTAGGCGGCTGGCGGTCTTGGAGCGTGCTTTCCGGTGGCTCTGGTTGGGCCAGGTTCTCTCCAACCTGGGCACCCAGTGCAGCCTTTATGGCATCGGCTTGTGGTCGTTCGCCCGGCAGGGGCAAGTCGTGGACTTCGCCGCCGTGGCTTTCGTGGTGCAGCTCTCCAAGGTGGTGGTGCTACCGCTGCTGGGTCGTGTGCTGCTTCGCTGTCCGCAGCGGACTGTAATGCTGTTCGCCAATGGTGTGGGGGCCGCCTGCACCGTTGCCCTCGCCCTGCAGTTGTTGTGGTGGCAGCAGGTTCAGTTGGTGGCCCTGCTCCCCTTCCTCGCCCTGGCGGCCATGGCGGAGGCTGCCCTGGTGCTCAGTTTCGGTTCCTTGATTCCGGTGTTGGTGTCCGACCCACAGCGGCGTGCCGGAGCCAACGGTCTGTTTGTGACCGCGGACGGTCTGGTGATGAGTGCCGCCCCGTTTGCCGGTAGTGCTTTGGTGGCGGCGGCCGGGTTGGCGGGGGTTTTGGTGGTCGATGGCGCCAGTTTTCTGATCGCGTTGTTGTGCGTGTGGACAGCCTGGACGCCTCAATTGGATGCGCGTCTGCCGTGGCGCGCTGCACAGCCCAGCAGGCTTCGCTTCCACCAGCTCTGGGGTCACCCTTCTGTACGTCCCCTGCTGGTGATCACGGCGGTCATGGCCTTTGTGTATGCCGCCACCGAAGTGATCTTCCCTGCCTGGGTGATCGCTGGCCCCGGCAGGGATCGGCTTGGTTGGGCTTTGCTTGCCGGCGTGTCCGGCTTCCTTTTGGGCCAGCAGCTGTGGCAACGCTGGGCCTGGCGCCGCCCTTCCCTGGCCTTGGTTTCCAGCCTTGTGGTGCAAAGTCTGATCCTGATGGGAGCCGGATTGGTGGGTTTCCAGAACAGATTGGCGTTCTGGTATGGCGGGTTGATGGTGTTCAGCCTGGCGCTTCCCCTGGCCCTGTCTGCTTTGCAGACCCGCTGGCAGCAGCTCGCAGCTGCCGCCCTCCTGCCCCAGGTGCTTGCCCAGCGGTATCGGATCGAATGGGCTTCCCGTTTGCTCGCTTTCGCCGGTGTCGCCATGCTGGTGGATGTGGTGTTGCGATCGGCCCTGGCCTGGCCCCATTGGCCCAGATGGCTGATCACCGCCTTGGGCCAGGGGCCTGGTCGGCCCCTGGCCGTGGCCTTGGGAGCCATGGGCTGGTTGCTGTTCCTGGGTTGCTGCAGCCAGTGGCAACGGTTTCTTAGGGAGTCTCCATCAACCGCTTCAGCACCCGCATGGATTGCCGCAGATTGGCTTCGCTGAGCTCGTCATAGAGGGGTCTGATGAAGCCGGGCACCTCTGGATCGACCATGACATGGTGGCTGAGCAGGATGCCGCTGCCGGTGGGTGTGATCGTCCAACTGCCACTGAGTTGCCTCAGCGCATCCCCCTGGATCAGCCGATAGCTAAGCCGATGGGGTGGTGTTTCCTGCAGCTTCAGGGTTGCCCGGATGCGGCGCCCGAACGTGTAAGGCGCCAGATAGACCTGTTGGAGCTCCACCGCAGTGCCGGAGCGTTGCAACACCTTGGCGCTGTGGATATCCGGCATCAGCCCCGCCATGGCCTCGTAATTGGTGAGCACGGCCCAAGCCCGGCTGGGGGTGCTGTTCACCGCAATGCTGAGCCGATAGTGACCCGAGCTGCCCCTCAGGTTGGGTCCGGCCTGGGAGCCAGCCTGTTGGCTCCGTTGTGATGTGGGGAACGTGCGGCCCACCAGGACCATGGATTCCGCCAGGGCGGGGTGGAAGCTGAACAAGCCGCTCCAGGCTAGGGTCGCCACAAGGGCGGTCAGGGTTCCCCCGGGTCTGATCAGGTGCAGCACGGTTCGTTCAGCGGTGCCCTTTTTGGGCATACGGCCTTCAAGCAGTTGAGGATGGGAAGGCAGCTCCAATGCTGGATCAATCGGCGGATCCATCGGTGGTGGTGACGACTTCTGCGGTGCCGCGGCGGGTGTATTTCCTCAGTGGATTTGATCCCCGCGGATCCTCGCTGTACTACCGCCTGTTCGTGGAACAGCTCAAAGCCTACGGTGAGCGCACGGGTCGATCTCTAGCGGTGGGCCGCAGGCGAGGCCAGACCGATCCGCTGCTGAGCAGCTGGTCTGTCTTCGAGGCTGGCGCGCCCGTGTTGGAGGTGTGTTTCCTCCATTGGGATGATTTGGTGCGCGACCACTGGCCCGTAAACCCCTGGCTTGTGGCTTGGCAGACCCTGCGATTTGCCTGCTGGTACCTGCTGCAGGGCGGATTGGTGCGCATCCTTCGCCTCTGCCCTTCGGTGGCCCTGTGTGGTCTGTACCCCCTGTTGTTTGCAGTGGCGACCGGCTTCGCCCTGCTGGCTGTTGCCGGCCTGATCCAAATCCTGCTTGCCCCTTGGCTGGGGGGTGTTTGGTCCGGGCTACTCGCCGTGCTCGCCGTGCTCCTGTTGCTGCGGCCCTGTTGGCACTTAGCGGAGCAGCAGGGGGTTGTGTGGCTGCTGCGTTCGATCCTGTTCACCCATCGGTTGGGACAGGCCCGCGATGCTGCCCTGCGGCAGCGGCTGCACCAGCTGGCTCACCGGATCCTGGAGCTGGAAGCCCATGCTCCAGCCCCCTCCGTGCGCCTGGTTGGGCACAGTTCCGGCAGTTTCGTGATGGCCATGCTTGCAGCGGAACTGCGCCGACAACCCCAGTTCACCCCCTCCCTTCTTGAGCGGGTGAGCCTGTTGAGCTTGGGTCAGAACCTCGCCAACCTGGCTGTCCATCCGCGGGCGGTGGCGTTCCATGAGGACCTGCGCTGCCTGGCTCAACCACCGAGGCTGCCCTGGCGCGATATCACCTCCCACGATGACTATCTCTGTTTCGCAGGGGTGGACCCCTACCGGAGTTGCGGCATGGTGGTGGAGCCGCCCGCATACCCCCAGTTGGAGCTGATCCGGCTGGCCCAGCGGATGGAGCTGACCAGCTGGTGGCGCTTGATCACCCACCAGTTTCCGCTCCATTTTCAGTACCTGCATACGGCGCCGGTTTCCCTGCAGGGTGGCTTCGATTATCTGGAAACCCTGCTGGGGGATCCGGCCTGATGTCATCTGCCCACCCCACCCCTACACCCGATCCCATCTACCCCAAAGCCGCCCCCTACAGCGCCAACTTTGCGTGGCGTCTCATCAGGGGGTTACGCAGTTGGTTGGACCTGCTCAGCGATGTGGACTTTCACATTCCTGTGGGCGCCGTGCGGTGTTTGGGATTGCAGCTGTTTCTGGTGAATGAGCCGACCACCGTCAAGCGTGTGTTGGTGGACGATGTGGCCCAATTCCCCAAGCATCCTTTCACCTTATGGATCTTGGAGCCCCTGATCGGGCATGCGATCTTTTCGGTGAACGGTGCTGAATGGGCCCGTCAGCGCCGCCTGGTGGATCAGGCGTTTCAGGTGGCGCAGTTGCGGCGTGTGTTGCCCCAGATGCAGGGGGCGGTCACCTCAATGCTGCAGCGCCTCGATGCCGCCTTGGTGGGTGCCGATGACCATCCCGCCTGCGTGGAGATCGACCAGGAGATGACCCTGGTGACGGCTGATGTCATTGTGCGCACGATCTTGACGCGCCCGCTCCGGGCCGCCGAGGCCGCTGACATTTTTGGAGCTTTTGCCCGCTACCAGCGCCGTGCAGGGCAGGCGTTGATCGCCCGTTTGCTGGGCCTGCCTCAGCGATGGCTGCAGGTTTATCTCGGTCGCCATGCCCGCATCATCCGACAGTGGATTGACAAGGCGATTGCAGAGCGTCTCCAGGGCCCCCCTGTGAGGGGTGATCGCTATGACCTACTGCAGGCCCTGGTGGAAGCGCAGGACCCGGAGACGGGTTCCCGTTTCGACCGGGAAGAACTGTTGGACCAGGTTTGCTTTCTGTTTCTGGCCGGCCATGAAACCTCAGCGAGTGCTTTGGGGATGGCCGCCTATCTCCTGGCCCACGATGCCGATGTTCAGGAGCGGTTTCGGCAGGAGGTGACGCTGGTCTGCGCCGACCCTTCGGAGCCCCTCGGGGTGGATCACCTGCGACGCATGGTCTTCGGTGCGGCGGTCTTCAACGAAACACTGCGCCTCTATCCACCGGTCAGTTTTTTCATCCGTGAGTCGCTCGGGGAGGACCGCTTGGTGGGGCAGCGGTGCCCCATGCGCTCCCTGGTCACCATTTCCCCCTGGGTCGTTCACCGCCAGCAGGGACAGTGGCCCGAGCCCCATGCGTTTCGCCCGGAGCGCTTCCTGGCTGATGCGTGTACGGATCAGGACCGATGGCGTGCGAAGGAGGTCTGGCTGCCCTTTGGACTCGGGCCGCGCAAGTGCCCTGGTGCCGCTTTCGCCCTGCAGGAGGCACTGCTGGTGCTGGCGGAACTGGTACGTCGGTATGAGCTTCTGCCCGCCCCTGTTCCCGCGCCACAGCTGGTGGCACGGTTGACGTTGCGGTCCCGGAATGGGATCAAGGTGCAGCTGCGGCCGCTGTCCCCGCGGAGGACCGGCTTGGACTGAATTAGAGTTCAGGGCTCCATAGGCGCTGTGTTTGCGGCTGGATGCGGGTTCTGATCTTCACGTCCAGCGGTGGTACGGCCCATGATGCTGCGGCCTATGCACTGCGGGACTGGATCCTGTTGCGTTGGCCAGACGCCCATGTGCATGTGGAAGCCGTCCTGGAAAATGCCAGTCCGGTTACGCGGTTGGGGGTTAAAATCTATAATTGGATTCAGAAGAAAGCGCCTTGGCTGCATCAATTTTACTGGCGATTTGTCGAGCTTGAAGATCTCATCAAGCCTGGCACAGTCTTGTTTGGCCACCGATATCTTGTTCGCCTGCTTAGAACTCAGCGACCTGATCTGCTTGTTTCCACCCATCCCCATACCAATCGGGGTCATTTCGACTTGGCCAAGCGTGTGCTTGGTCCCCAGCTCCGCTGCATCACATGCTGTACGGAATTGGCTGGAGGCTTTGGATTCAGCCGCAATTGGGTGAGTGCTAAGGCCGATTTGTATTGGACACTCACGCCGGCCCTGGCTCCTGAGTTGCGTCGACGCGGCTTTCCCGGCGACCGTACGCGTTGCCTGGGCCCCCTCCTTTATCCACCGTTCCACGGGGAGCCAGCCCCGGAGTGTTTGCCCGACGGCCCACCGTTACTGGTGCTGGGTACTGGGGCCAATGGCGCCAACAATCACCTCAGGCTGCTCGAGCAGCTACTCCCCGTGGCGGGCCAACTTCGGGTGATTGCTCTCTGCGGACGCAGGCCTCAGGCTCTGCATTCGATTCGCGCCTGGATGCATGACCATCCAGGGTTGGATGTGGATCCCCTACCCTTCCAGGGCCCGCACGCCATGGCGAGCCTCTATCGCAGGGCCTGGGCTTTGGTGAGTCGCCCTGGCGCCCGCACTGCCACCGAGGCACTGGCCATGGGCTGCCCGCTGATCTTCAACCACTACGGCCTCACGATGCCGCAGGAGTTGCTGGCCCCACGCTATTTCTCCTCCCTCGGGCTCGAAGTGTCGATTCGCCGGCCGCGTCAGTTGCTGGATCACGTCAGCGGTTGGCTCAGGGACCCTGGCAGCTACCAGGCCCTCCGTAGCCGCTACCGGCTCCACCGGCTTCAGGCCGAGCCCGGCAGGGTGCTGGACCAGCTGGCCCATGGCTGAAGCTTTGTCCAGCCTGCAGTTGGCGTTGTTGGCCCAAGAGGCCGCTGATCAACGTCGCCTGCTAGCCGCTGAGCCCATTGCGGTGGTGGGGATGGGTTGTCGTTTCCCCGCTGGTCCGGGTCACCCCGATCTCGATTCCCCTGAGACCTTTTGGTCCTTTCTGCTGGCTGGTCGCGAGGCGGTGTCTGAAGTACCCGACAGCCGCTGGCCGTTGGATCGCTTCTACAGCCCAAGTCCCGGCACCCCCGGCAAGATGCATTGCCGCCATGGGGCATTCCTGGCCGCACCGGAGCTGTTTGACCCGGCGCGGTTCGGTATCTCTCCGCGGGAAGCACAGGCCATCGATCCCCAGCACCGGTTGCTACTGGAGGTCTCCCAGGAGGCTCTGGAACGTGCGGGGTTTGCTGGCGATCAGCTGCGAGGCCAGTCGGCGGGCGTCTACTTCGGCATTTGCACGGGGGATTACGCCTGGCGTCAGCTGCGAGGTGACAGGCCGGACAGCGGCTTCGACATGTATTTCGCCACCGGCACCAGTTTCGCGATGGCCCCAGGGCGTTTGGCCTATGCCCTCGGGTTGCGGGGGCCCGCCCTGGCCATTGACACCGCCTGCTCCAGTTCGCTTGTGGCGGTGGATCTGGCCTGCCGGAGTCTGCGGGATCGCACCACCGATGTCGCCTTGGCGGGTGGAGTGAGTTTGTTGCTCACGCCTGTGAACAGCCTCTGCTTTGCCCGTAGCGGGATGATGGCGGCCGATGGCCACTGCAAAACCTTCGATGCCGCGGCGGATGGCTATGTGCGTGGTGAGGGTTGCGGTGTGGTGGTGCTCAAGCGCCTTTCTGATGCCCTGGCTGCCGGTGATCCGGTGTTGGCGGTTGTCCGTGGCAGTGCCGTCAACCAGGACGGTGCCAGTGCTGGTCTGACCGTTCCCAACGGAGAAGCCCAGGCGGCCCTGATTCGTTCCTGCTTGGAGCAGGCCCAGCTGCGTCCAGAGCACGTCGGAGTGTTGGAGGCCCATGGCACCGGAACGCCGTTGGGTGATCCGATCGAACTCAAAGCCCTGGCGCCGATTTACGGCAGCCGTGATCGACCCCAGCCGCTGCGGCTCGGTTCCGTCAAGACCAATCTCGGGCACCTGGAGGGCGCTGCCGGGATTGCTGGCTTCCTGAAGGCGGTGTTGATGGTTCAGAAGGGATCGATCCCCCCCCATCTGCACCTGCGGCAGCCCACCCCCTACCTGAGTTGGGACGACTGGGCGCTCCGGATTCCGACGGTTCCTGAGCCCTGGCCGGAAGGGCCAGGGCTGCGCCGCGCCGCCGTGAGTTCCTTCGGGTTCAGTGGCACTAACGCCCATGTGGTGCTGGAGCAGGCGGCCCCCGAGCTGCAACCACCACCGCCCCAGCCTGCTTCCCCGTTGGTGAACGGTGACTGGCTCTTGTTGAGTGCAGGTTCCGCGGAGACTCTCCAGGAGCTCGCGGCCCGACTGGCGGCGTGGTTGCCCCATCAGCCCGAATCGGCCTGGTCAGCGATCTGTGCCACCAGCCGACGGTCCCGTTCCGGTCTGCGCTGGCGCCTGGCGATCCAGGCCCGCACAGCCGCCGATGCTCTGCGCCGGCTCCGTGAGCCTTGGCAAGCGGTGGAGGCCCCAGCCCAGGCCCCGCCCCTGGCCTTCCGCCTCACAGGGCAATCCAATGCCGGCCACTGGGAGGCCTGGGCTGGTTTCGGCATAACGGCCACTGCGCTGGTTGTTGGCTCCGAGCAGCGGCAGCTGGCCCTGCGGTTGGCCGGCACCCCCCCCCAACTGCGTTTGATCGAACTGGGGGCCACCGCCGCCGATGAGCTCCAACGGCATGGCTACGGGGTGCCGATCCCGCTGCAGGAGCCCACCAGCGATGCGCTGGTCCAGCTCTGGTTAAGGGGCATAGCCGTTCAATGGCAACCCCTTGAGCCGCAGGGCGTGTGGCCGAAGCAGGTGCTCCCCACCATCCCCTTCGACCGCATCCGCTGCTGGGTCGATGAGTTCGCTGATCAGCCCGCAGCGGAGCCGCTCAAGGGCCTCGATGCATTGCAGCTGCAGCGCCACTGGTCCGCTTTGGTGCCAGCCGTTGGCCCCCCCGCGTCACACCCCTGGGTCGATTCCATTTGGGTGTTTGGGGCCTCCCCCCCCCTCAGGGAGCACCTCGCTGCAGTCCTGCCCCGCCCACCACTGTTTTTGGCGGATCTGGAGTCCCTGGATGCCCAGCTGGCTTCCCACCAAGGGGCACCTGCCTTGCTGTTGCTGGCGGTACCGTCGGGTTCGCCTGCGCTGGATGCTTCCTTTTGGGAGCAGTGGCTGCCCCTGCTAACGGGTCTTGCGGCCCGCAGCCCACGCCTGCAGGGGGTGCATTGGCTGCTGCAGGCCTCGCCGGCGGGCACACCCGCCGGCGAGGCCTGGGCCGCCCTTGCCCGCTGCTGGGCCCGTGAGTTGGGCTCCCAGGCGGGAGGTTTGTTCTGGTGTGGCGCCCACGGTGAAGGACTCGAGCGATTGCTCCAGCACCCACAGCCTCCCGTTCCGGGGTCGGAATGGCGTCTCGGTCCTGACGGCACGGTGCAGGTTGCAGCGTTGCTGCCCCAGGAGCCGCCGGCCGCCTTGGATCCGCCACGGTTTGCCCCGACGGCTACCACCTTGATCACCGGTGGCCTGGGGGCCCTGGGCTTGGCCAGCGTTGAGGTGCTGCACCGATGCGGTGCCCGCCATTTCACTTTGGTGTCGCGGCATCTCCCCTCCGAGGCCCAACGGCAGAAGCTGGCCGCCTTGGAGCAGGTGGGCGTCGGTTTCAGTTTGGAACAGCTGGATGTCGCCGATGCACCCGCCGTTGAGGATCTGTTTGCCCGCTTGCTGGCTACGGGTCGTCCCCTGGCTGGGATCATTCACGCGGCGGGGGTTCTCGACGACGGTTTGCTGATGAATCAGACCGCCTCCCGTTGTGCGGCCGTGGCGGCCGTGAAGGTGCAAGGCGTTCAACATCTCGATCGCTGCAGCCGTAACGTCCCCCACGGTTTTTTTGTGGTGTACTCCTCCCTGGCCGCGGCTTTGGGCTCGCCTGGTCAGGTGGCCTACGGAGCTGCCAATGGCTGGATGGATGGCCTGATGCTCCAGCGCCTTGAGCAGGGTTTGCCGGCCCTCACGATCAACTGGGGCCCCTGGGCGGGTGAGGGCATGGCCGCCCGCCAGCGTGCCCTGGTTCGTCCCTTGGAGCGGCAGGAGGCCCAGGCCCTGCTCTTGCGCTGGCTTCCCCAGCGGGGGCGGGTGGTGCTGGCGCGGTTGGAGTCGGCCCAGGCGAGCCACCCGCTGGCAGCGCGGCTGCAGCAGGTGGCGACCCAACTCCCAGGCCTGTCATCTGAACAGGCCGGCACCCTGATTCAGAGAGCCTTGAGGGAGCTGTTGGCTGAGCTGGGTGGCTTCGTTCCGGCCGACTTGGCCCCAGATGTCCGCCTTGATGAACTGGGGTTGGATTCCTTGATGGCCGTTGAGCTGGCTGCGGCTGTACAGGGTGGGCTGGGGGTGAGTCTGGGGCTGGGGGCCCTGGATGGCGTTCCCACCCTGGAGAGTCTGAGCGAACACCTGCTCGCCCTGCTGGCGGACCCTGGCGCACTCGGCGATGGCTCGGGGCCCGATCTGGGGATTGAGGCGGAACTCCCGTCCGCCTGGCTCTCACGTTTGCGCGCTGGGATCACGACTGAGGGAGCGCCCCATGGGCCCGGCGAGGCCATCCTGATGACCGGGGCCTCAGGCTTTCTTGGGGCGTTTTTGTTGGCGGATCAGCTGCAGCGGCATCCCCATCTGAGTGTTTATTGCCTAGTGCGTGCCGATGGGGCAGGGGCGGCACGGGCCCGTGTGCGATCCAATCTTGAACGTTACGGTCTCTGGACGAGTGCCTGGGCCTCCCGGATCATCGGTGTGCCGGGCGACCTCGCCAAGCCGGGTCTGGGGATCTCCGCCGAGGTTTGGCAAGGGGTTGCATCCCATCTGGGCGGCATTCTCCACAACGGAGCTCAGCTGAGCTATGTCGCCCCCTACGGACAGCTCAGGGCCGCCAATGTTGGCGGAACGCGCGAGATCGTGCGGCTGGCTATCGAGGCTGCCGTTCCACTGGAATTCATCTCCAGCACAGCGGTGTTTGAGGCGGAGGCCTACCGCGGTCAGAGTCTCGATGAGGGCACCGAGCTGCGCCAGTGGCGCGGAATCCATCTCGGCTACTCCCAGACCAAGTGGGTGAGCGAGCGCTTGGTGTGGCTGGCGGCCGAAGCGGGTCTTCCGGTCCGGCTCTACCGTCCGCCGCTGATCGCTGGCCACTCCCAGACCGGCGCCTGGCATCAGCAGGATTTTCTGCATCGCTTGGTGCGTGGCTGCCTCGCCCTAGGCCAGGCTCCCGATCTCGAGATGGAGCTCGACCTGGTTCCTGTCGATTACGTGAGCGCCGCCGTGGGGGCCCTGGCTTGGACCCCGCTGCCGCCGATGGCTCCAACCCCGGCTGATGTGCTGCACCTGCAACACCCGCAGCCGGTGCTCTGGGGGGACCTCCTCAAGGGTTTGATCGAACGGGGAGCGCCGCTTCAGGCGGTGGATTTGGACCCATGGTTGGAGGCCCTCTCCCAGCAACCGCATAATCCCCTCTATCCGCTCCAGCCTTTCTTCACTCAACGCTGGGGGAGCGAGCAGCTCACCTATCCGCAACTCAACCAACCGGGCTTCAAGGCGCGCCCCTCCTGTCAGCGTTCTCTCGATCGCCTGAGGGGGGTGGGGGTCAGCTGTCCGTCCTTCGATCAGTTGTTGGATCCCTACGCCCGCACCTTCCTGGAGGATCTGTTGGCGCATGGCTGACCAACCCTGCCGCTTCCGTGCTGGGCTGCGTCATTGGCATCCGCTGTTGCCGAGTGTGCAGCTGGGCCGTCGTCCTCATCGCCGTCAGCTGTGTGGCCAGTGGTTCGTGGTGTTTCGTACGGCATCGGGCCGGGTGGGCGCCCTCCCGGAGGCCTGCCCCCACCGGCGCATGTCACTGGCGACGGGGAAGGTGCGGGGGGAGATGCTGGTGTGCTCCTATCACGGTTGGCAGTTTGATGCTGATGGGGTTGTGCATTGCCCCCTGATGCCGTCGGCCGGCTTGCAGCAGCCAGCCCTGCAGTTGCGGGAATCCCACGGATTGATCTGGTTGCGCCAACCGCTGGCGGGGGAAGGGGCGCCTCCCCCTTTGCCCGAGTGGCCCCACAGCGATTTGCTCTGCGCTGGCATCACGGTGCATGACGTGCCAGCTCCCCTGGAGTTGACCCTGGATAATTTCACCGAAACCGAGCACACCACTTCGGTTCACCAGGTGTTTGGTTTTCGGGACCCGGCCTCTGTTCAGCTTCGGTTGGAGCTGGAGCCATCCTGTACACGGGTGTGGAACCGAGGCCCGCAGAAGCCGTTCCCGCGGTTGTTTGATGCCTTCATTGATATTCGGCCATCCGATCACTTCGCCAATGATTGGGTGACCCGGTTTGAACCTCCACTCACCGTGTACGAGCAGACGTGGCGCAGCCGGCTCGGGACGTTGCGTCGGTTTCGCCTGCGGGTGGTTCTGTTTGTGCTGCCGGTCACGGACCAGCGCAGTCAACTCATCACCCTGCTCTACACACCACGGTTGTTGCCGGGGCCACTGCATGGCTGGCTGGCGGCACCGATCGTTCGTGCTCTGACAGCCCATGAGTTGGATCTGGACGTGCGGGCACTGGCGCAATTGGCGGATCGCAATCCTGAGCTGTCTCCCCGCACCCTTGGGCCATTCGATCGCGTTCTGCTGGAGAATCGCAGGAGAATCAGCACGCTCTACCTGGGGGGTTGATGGAAAACCGACAACCCCTCGTTACGCCGTCATCCCGGGATTCCGGTGTACCCCCCGAACCGATTGCCATCGTGGGCATCGGTTGCCGTTTGCCTGGCGGCGCCAACTCAGTCGGGCAGTTTTGGGATCTGTTGCGTGATGGTCGGGATGCCATCAGCGAGGTGCCCCCGGATCGTTGGGATTTGACCCGACATTTTGATCTCGATCCCCAGACACCCCTCCATCAGCACGTGCGCCATGGGGGATTCATCGACGGCATCGACCAGTTTGATCCGGCTTTTTTCGGGATTTCCCCGAGGGAAGCCGTGTGCATGGATCCCCAACAACGGCTGTTGCTGGAGGTGGCCTGGCAGGCGGTTGAGGATGCCGGGGTACCCCTCGAACGTATCCGCGGCTCGGAAACCGGCGTGTTCGTGGGGATTTCAAGCTCCGACTACAGCTCGTTGCTCTGGGCCTCCAGCGACGATTACGCCATTCCCGATAACGAGCCCTTTGTTCTGCCGGGCAATACCGGTTGCATTGCGGCTAATCGTCTCTCGTACTTCTTCGACTTCAAGGGCCCCAGCTTCACGGTGGACACGGCCTGCTCCAGTTCGCTGGTGGCGGTGCATCTGGCCTGTGAGAGCCTTTGGCGTGGTGAATCCGCCTTGGCCCTGGCCGGTGGCGTGCAGGCCCTGATTCATCCGGGCATTCAAAGCAGTTTCTGCAAGGCGGGCCTGCTGGCCCCCGATGGGCGCTGCAAGAGCTTTGACGCGGCCGCCAATGGTTACGTGCGTTCCGAGGGGGCCGGGGCAGTGCTGCTCAAGCCCCTCTCCGCCGCCCAGGCCTCTGGCGACCGGATTTATGCCTTGATCCATGGCACAGCGGTCAACTCCGATGGTCGCAGCAACGGCATGGTGGCCCCCAACCTCAGGGCGCAGGTTGCCTGTGTGCGCGCTGCGTTTGCCCGCGCTGGGATCGCTCCCGCTGCCACCCAGTACGTGGAGGCCCACGGCACCGGCACCCGTCAAGGGGATCCCATTGAGTTGCGCGCCCTCGGCACGGTGCTGGGTGAAGGCCGACCGGAGGGACAGCCCTGTCGGGTTGGGTCGGTCAAGACCAATCTGGGGCATAGCGAGACGGCGGCGGGGATCACAGGTTTGATCAAGGCTGCCCTGTGTGTGCATCACCGCCAGCTGCCCCCCAGCCTGCATTTCCGCAGTCCGAACCCTTCGATTGATTTTCAGGGACTGAAGTTGCAGGTTCAGACCCAGCTGGAGCCCTTTCCGCAGCCCGACAGCCCCGCGGTTGTGGGTGTGAGTTCCTTTGGTTTTGGGGGCACCAATGCGCATGCCGTGCTTGCCCCGTCGCCTGCTCCGTCACCTGCGCCCCGTTACGGAGCCAAGCTGCCCCTGCAGTTGCTCACCCTGTCGGGCCGCACGGATGTGGCCCTGCGTGACCAGGCTGGCCAGCTCCATCAGCGGCTTAGCGCGGAGCCTCGCCTCTCCATCGCCGACGTCTGCGCCACCGCAAACCAATCCCGCAGCCAGTTCAGCCGTCGGCTCACCGCTCTGGCCTCGGACCGTGGCCAGCTCATGGCCCAGCTAGGGGCCATCGCCCAGGAATGGCCTGAGGCGGAATGGCCAGCGGGCCTCGCACGCTCCCAGGCGTCCCGTCGTCCCGGCAAGCTCGCCTTTCTGTTCACTGGCCAGGGCTCACAGGCCCTTGGCATGGCCCAGGCTCTGCACCATCAGCATCCGCTCTTCCGGGAGGCCTTCGACCGCTGTGCGGATCTGTTGGAGTCCCTGTTGGAGTGGCCTTTGGCGGAGGTTCTCTTCCCCACGCCTGGTCAGGAGGAGCTGGCAGCTCAGCGGCTCACCCAAACGGCCATCACCCAACCGGCCCTGTTCGTCGTGGGCTATGCCCTGAGTCAGGTCTGGCTGAGTTGGGGCCTCCAGCCCGATTTGCTGCTGGGCCACAGCGTGGGGGAGGTGTTGGCGGCCCACCTGGCGGGGGTGTTCAGCCTCGAGGATGGCCTGCGGCTGATTGCGGCCCGTGGGCGACTGATGCAATCTCTACCGGCCGGTGGGGGGATGGCGGCCTTCCTGGCCCCGCCTGCCGTGGTGGAGGGGTTGATCGAGTGCCATGCCGGCATGAGCACGCAGGTGGCCCTGGCCGCCCTCAATGGTCCGGTGAACACGGTGGTCTCTGGTCCGCTCAGCTGTCTGGATCAACTGGAGCGCAGTGCCGAAGCACAGGGGATCCAAACCACCCGACTGGCGGTGTCCCACGCCTTTCACTCCCCTGCCATGGCGCCAATCCTGGCTGAATTTGAGCAGGTGCTCGGCGCGATCCGCTTCTCAGCTCCTGCGATCCCCATGGTCAGCAACCTTACGGGTCGACTCGCCGGTTCGGAGTTGGCCCAGCCTGATTACTGGTGTGACCATGTGATCAGCCCGGTGCGCTTCGCTGATGCGATGGCCGCCGCCGCCGCCCACGGGGTGACCACCTTTGTGGAGATAGGGGCCCGACCCACCCTGATTGGCATGGGTCGGCAGTGCCTCCCGGATCCTGAGTTGCAGTGGTGGCCCAGCCTCAGGCCGGGGCAGCCGGATTGGTCCGTACTGCTTGGCAGTTTGGCTGGCCTACATCGGCAGGGGTTCCCGATTGACTGGGAGGGGGTGCATCGGCCGTTCCCGCACCGGCGCGTTGCCCTTCCCGGTTACCCCTTCCAACGTCAGCGGTATTGGTGGCAGCGGCTTGGGGCTGATCCTGAGGCCCCAAGCAGCCTCTGGCTTCATCACATCAAACCCGGTGCTTCCAGCATGGGGTCCTCGCCGTCTTTTCCTTCGGCGATTGAACCCCCCGCTTTGGGCCTGCTCAAGCCGCTGCCGCTTCCGGGTGGCCAGGAGCAGCGCTTTGAGGTGCAGCTCTGTGCCGATGGCCCCCAAGACCTGGCAGATCACTGCATTCGATCTCAGGTGGTGTTCCCCGCCGCTGGTTTCATTCAGTTGGCGCTGCAGGCCTTGGCGCTGCAGGGGCAACCCCTCACCCTCACGGATTTGGAGTTGGATCAACCCTTGCGGCTGGAACCCACGGTCACCCGGGTTCAGTTGGTTTTCGGGGACAGGATTGAGTTCCACAGCTGCTCCACAACTGGTGAGGGGTCTGAGCAGCCCGCGGCCTGGCGGAGCCATGGAACCGCTCGCAGTCGTCAGCAACCCAGCCCACCCCAGCTGTCGGAGGTCCCCTCGGCGCTTCAGGCCCCTCCGGAGGCGCAGACCATCGATCTGCAGGGCTTCTATGGGGCCCTGGCGAGCTTCGGACTCAATTACGGCCCCGCATTCCGCAGCCTCCGCCAGGTCCGCAGCCTGGGACAGCGCGCTTGGGTGGAGGTCCAGCGTCCTCCAGGTGCATCGGACTGGGTGCTCTGGGATGGCTGTTTCCAGGCTGTCGCCGCAACGCTGGATCCCGTCGCCGCAGCCGGTCAACTGTTTCTTCCCGTGGGGCTGGATGCGCTCTGGGTGGGGCAGTTGCCGTTGCCGGACAAAATTCAGTGTTGTGTCCAGTTGCTGCCCAGTGCGGAGCCGGCCTTCGTGTGTGCGGATCTCCAATTGCACGCTGCCGATGGTCTGATTGCTTGGGTGCGTGGCTTCCGATTGCGACGCCTGCCCCGGCAGGCCCTCGATTGGTTGTTTCCCCTGGCCTTGGATGGGGCTCCGTCGTCCGAGCCCATGCCAGGTCATCGCAGCTGGTTGCTGCGCCAGACCTGGGAGCCGATTGAGACCATCTCGGCTGCCGACGTGATCACCCCCCGCCCTGAAGGGTCCACCCCGGAGCCCCCACCCTCCGGGCCTGGGGCTCCGCTGGTCCACTGGCCAAGCCTCGAGGACTCGCCAGTCGAGCACTGCGTGGTGGAGCTGATCGAGCTGGCCCAGCAGGGCCAATCCTCGGTTTGTGTGGTGATCGAGGGCCAGGGGCCAGCCCAGGGTGCCCTGGCATCCCTGGTGCGCACGGTGGCGTTGGAACGCCCCGCCTTCCGCTGGTTCAGCCTGCATCTGCCCAAGGGTGCCCGCCGCGATCGATTGGCTGTCCCATGGCGTCGCCTGGTGGACCTCGCCGAGCAGGAGCCCGCGCTCGCCTGGGATGGACAGCGGGTGCTACGGCAGCGTTACGCAAACTTGACCCCAGCCCGGTTCCGCTATGGCACCCGCCGGTTTGGATTGCTGGAGAGCCTGGCCCCTCTGCCCTTGCCGAGCCAGGTGCCGGCGGCCGGGGAGCTGGAGTTGGCGGTGGAGGCCACGGGGCTCAACTTCCGTGATGTGCTCAACGCCCTGGGGTTGTTGCGTAATTACAGCCGACAGCTCGGATTGAGTGACTCCGCTCAGGTGCCTTTTGGCGGGGAGTGTGTGGGTCGGGTGGTGGCCGTCGGGGAAGGGGTGGATCCGAGCCTGATGGGCCAGCGCCTGTTGGCGGCCCTGGCGGTGGGAAGTCTGGCCAGCCATGTGATCTGCCGTGCGGAGTTGTGTGTTCCTCTGCCTCAGGGTCTGACGGCGGAGCAGGGGGCCAGCCTGAGCACCGCATTCCTAACCGCCCTTTACGGATTGGAGCACCTGGCCCAACTGCAGCCAGGGGAAACCGTGTTGATCCATGCCGCCGCCGGCGGAGTTGGCCAGGCCGCCGTTCAAGTGGCTTTGCAGCGAGGGGCCACGGTCTTCGGCACGGCCAGCGCCACCAAGCAGGCTCTTCTGTTGGAGCAGGGATGTGCTGGCGTTTTTGACTCCCGGAGTTTGGAGTTCGTGGATCAGGTGCGTGCTGCCACCGGAGGCCGTGGCGTGGATGTGGTGCTCAACAGCCTCAAGGGGGATTGGGTGGATGCCAGTTTTGAGGCCCTGGCTCAGGGTGGTCGATTTGTCGAGTTGGGCAAGATTGAGATCTGGAGCCGCACGGAGGTTGCCGAGCGTCGCCCCGATGTTCGTTACTACCCCTTTGATCTGCTGGAGGTGGCCGCCGCCCAACCGGGGCTGATCCGCACGCTGCTGGTGCGTCTGCTTGAGGAGGTGGGTGCAGGGGTCTACGGCTGTTTGCCCCTCGAATCCTTTGAGATTGAGCACACCGTGGATGCCTTCCGACGCATGGCCCAGGCGCGGCATGTTGGCAAGGTGGTGATTCGCCAACCCCAGCGTCCCCCATCCGCGGGCTTCCGCATCCGTGGCGATGGCACCTATTTGGTGACGGGTGCGTTCGGTGGAATTGGTTTACAGCTTGTGCGTTGGCTGGTGGCGGAGGGGGCCCGCTCGCTTTTGCTGGTTTCCCGCTCCGCCGCCGACCCCGCCGCGGAGCCAGCGGCCCTGTTGCGGGAGCTGGAGGCTCAGGGGGTTGTCACCACGACCCTGGCCCTGGACCTGGCCGCCGATGGAGCTACCGCCATGGCGGCCGTGGACCAGTTGATCGCCACCCTTCAGAACTTGCCTGAGGGGCGTTCTCTGCGAGGCATTTTCCATGCCGCTGGCAGCCTCGATGATGGGTTGCTGGAGTGGCAGACACCGCAGCGCCTTAAATCTGTGATGGCCCCGAAGTGGGGCGGATGGCGGCTGGTTGAGGCAGCGCTACGGCGCTGTGATCTCGACCCCGAGCTGTTGGTGTGCTTCTCCTCTGTTGCGGCGTTGTTGGGATCACCGGGTCAAGCCGGTTACAACGCCGCCAACGGTGCCCTCGATGGGTTTGTGGCCATGCAAGGGCGCCCCGGCTGGATGAGCCTGCAGTGGGGTCCTTGGGCAGGTGCTGGCATGGCCGGTGCGCTTGACCCGCGGCAACGTCAACGGCTTGAAGCGTTCGGGATTCGCTTGCTGGAACCCTCCCAGGCCCTGGAGGCCCTGTCTGATCTGATCGCCCGCGGCGCCGGTGGGTGCATTGGCGTGGTGGATGCCGAGTGGTCACGCCTGGCCCGCCAGGCAGGGGATCGTCAAGGAGCCCCCTTGTCCCTCCTGGCCCAGGAGCAGCTGGAATCCACATCAACTGTTGCCGACTCGGCTGTACCCCCTTACAGGGCCGTGCTGGCCTCGACCCCTCCGGCGGAGCGACCCCGCCTGTTGCGGGACTTCGTCAAACAACAGTTGGCGAAAGTGATGGGCCTTGCAGATCCCCAGCAGATTGATTCGGGTGAGCCCCTTTTCAATATGGGTTTGGATTCGTTGATGGCGCTCGAATTGATGGTTCTGCTTGAAAAAAATCTTGGCATCACGCTGACGGAGTCACTTGTTTTTGAACATCCCACCATTGAAGAGCTAGTGGTTTATTTCTTGTCCCAGTTGTTTCCGCAGGCTGCCAGTGCAGCTTCCGATGAAAATCTCGCTGCTGCCGCTCCCTCTTCGACAGCCTTGCCGATGGCTGAACCAAAAGGCCCAGATCACACTCCCGCTTGGAGTCAGAGGTTGGAGGGCGTCAGTGAACTCACGCAGGAGGATCTGTTGCGCCGCTTACGTGGTGAAGGATAAATTCTGTCGTCAAACTCAGATTGGCTTGAGTCCTCTTTGGGCAAACCAGGATTGGGCATTGATTTCCCCTTGGCCCGTTGGGTGATCATAATTAATCGTAAGTTCTTCCCCGGCCTGGATGTTCCGTAGGCTGGTGATGGTTAAGGTTTGGTCGTCAATATTGCCCGTGTAAGCGCAATTGGCCTGGTCTGCATGATTGTAGAGACTGCCGTATCCTAGGGCGATAGCATGTAGGTTTACGCCAGAGCCAATGAGTGCGGCCCAATTAAACATTATGTTCTGAATTTCCTGTGGTAGTTCATGATAAGGAACCCCCCTTATGAGAATGATTGGACATGCTTCAATCAGCGTATGTACTGCGATCTTCGAGGTCGTAAAGACTCCCCGCCCCCGTGGGCTGTTGGTATTGAGTATCTTGAGCATGAGGATTATTCTTGCTGAGTCTTGTTTGTCACTTAACGCGCTTAATATCTGATGTTGATCTGTTCAGAAGGTGATTGGATCGACTGTTGACGGATGGATCCCGTGAATGTTGCAAGCTTCCTGCTCAGGACTCCAGATGTTGGGCAGATGAGTTGTCGAGATGAGGCATGGCTCATTGGCGCTATGTGCGTGATGCGCTTGCCAGTTCATGCTCCCGTCGTTTGATGGAGTTGTGTGGCCTTCTCTCGCCGATAGGGTTCTCTTTGGCGCGTTGACGGGTTGCCCACCCGTAATGATCGGATCTTGTTGAGCGTTCGCCGTGGAACCTTTTGCTGGTATTCCAGCAGGGGTGGTGACCATGGATGTCGGGCTGGCACCGCCACTGCCACCTTTGCCACCGGCAGGAGAATTAGTGCTGGTAGGAGCAACTGAAATTTAAGAGCTATCCGAATAATCGTGACTTATATTTTGTGAATAATCTGCTTTTAGCGTAGTGATGTTTTTATTGACTCTCAACAGATGAAGTAGCAATCGCTAGCCAATATGAGAAACCGATGCCGTCGTCGGCAGAGTTGGTCAGTTGGCTGCTTTGATGAATTTACAGCGCAGCAACACCCTCTACGGCATGGCCAGTACAATCATGGAGGCATTTCCGCTGGAATCCGCTGGAGAAGCGACCTGCTGACATTTTAACTCCCGAAGCATGCCGTTAGTTGATGATGTCAACTGCAAAATCGCGCAATGATGCCAAATCGTTACCCAGGATGTCTTGAATCACTCCTGTGCTTTGGTTGCCGCGGGGGTCTACATAGGAGATGGAGGCTGAGCTGAAGTCCGAGGGCATGGCAGCTAAAGATAGCAAAACAGTAGAGTCGGCTTCAACACTCCGTGCAGAGGAGACTTTGACACGTTTCCCATCGGCTTTAACAACAAATCTTGAATTCGTTATTGATCCGCCTGCAATTAATTCGTCAAATAATAACGTAAGGTCGTTCCCCTCGATGAAAGCGTCTATTAGTATAGGCGCATTGTCATCTGTGCTGAAGTTCGTAATTGCAAGATTCTTGACGCTACCGAGGTCATTGCCATCACTATCTTGTACGACCCCAGCTGCTTGATCACCGTCCGAATCGGAGTACTCAAGCTTGACGTTGGATCCTGTTTCAACAATGTTCTGTAGGTTGATGTCAATAACACCATCTTGAGGGGTTGTTTGGATCGAAGTAATAGCCTGCTTCTTTCCATTGGCGATGATTTTGAATCTTGAGCTGGAGATTGAAGTGCTTGCAATTGGCTCTGACATCACAAGACGAAGTATCTTACCTGCTATCTCGCTTGATTGGATAACAAGAGTATTTTGCTTAAGCGTATTATTCTTGATCGGTACTTGGATAAATGATTCAAGATCGTTGCCTTCAGCATCTTGAATAATGCCTGTTGCTTGGTCTCCTTTGGCGTCAGAATAACTGACTGTCAATTTGTCTGCCCCATAGACAGGCTTGTCGAGTGTAAGAACAACTTGTCGATCTGCTACGACTGTATTAGCTTTTACGATTTTAGCTGGCTTACCGTTCACTGATATTGCAAAGAATCGCGTCGATGGTATCGCAGAATCAAGCTCTCGATCAAAGTTCAGCATTACTGAGTTGCCATCAGCTTCAGCCGAATCCAGTTTTAGGGGTGATTGCGAGATGACGCTTTGATTGTCTACAGGTTGACCGCTAAAGCTCTGTAAATCATTGCCAAATCTGTCTTGAATAACGCCAATAGTTTGATTGCCAGCTATATCAGTGTAACTTAGCAGGACTGGAATGCGAGGTGCTAGAGGTTTAGATAAAATCAGTTGTAATTGGCCGTTAGTGGCATCAATCAATGCGGATTTGACGGGTATCTTCAGATTGTTTTGAGTGACGCCGAATCGGGATAATGCTGGAAGTAGAGGTGATAACTCTTCATTGAAAGACAGTTCAACAAGGCTGCCATTTGCAATAGCATTATCCAGTGTTGGTGGTTGTTCATCTCGGCTTACATTGTCTAACAATCGCTGGAATGTAGCTACATCGGCTCCATCTTTGCCTTCGATGATGCCGTCAGTTTGGTCTCCACTGAGATCAGTATAAACGAGATTAATGGCCTCCCCAGGAATTGCAGCGCGACTGAGTTCAAGATTGATGATACCAGTACTCGCAGAAATAGATGTCTTTGTGACATCAATAGCTTCATTGCCAGCTAAAATACTGAAGAGATTTGGATCTGGCTTAGATGTATTCAGTTCAAGGTTGAAACCTAGAGTGATGATATTGTCTTTAATACTTGCTTTTTTGATTTCTGGGCTTGGTAATTGTTGCTTGTCGTTGTCCTTGATGAGAATGCTTGACAGATTCTTGAGCCACTGGTGGCTGCCTGTTGTGGACCCTTGGCTTGTAATTAAAACGCCCTCAATCTGCAGTGTTTCATCGACTTCGTAGTTGTTGTCATCGACAACAGAAAAAGGAATGGTTGCAGTATCTGAGCCAATGTTAAAGGTTGTCGAGTTTGCGAGCAGCAAATAGTCGAGCCCTGCAATAGCTGTGCTAAAAATCGCTTTAGAGGAGAAGTTAATTGTTACCTGACTCGTTAAATCACCCGTACGTGTTACGGTAATTGAGCCGTTTCCGCCTTCGGTAAAAATTGCATCATTGAAGCTATAATAAGAGATTGGGCTGATAGAAGACTGGGCATTGGTTTGTCCCTGTCCGTTCTGTGTTGGGCTTGCAGGAGGCGTTGGAGAAGCTCCATTAGCATCGAGATTTACAAAATTGGTGAATTCCAGATTTGTGCTATCATAAGTCCAGTTACTCCTTCGGTCTACGCTGACATCAAAATAGTCCCCGGTATTTAGTGGAATGGTGATGTCAAATGTGTCACCACCACCATTATCGATATATTTTTCAAGATAATATGTAGGGTATCCACCTGTTGGACTATTTTGTGTGACAATCAGGCCAACACCATCTCCCCCGCCAGGATCGATATCCGTTAATCTCCCAGCCAGTTGATATTGTCCTGCGATTGACGCGACGTAGCGCAATGTGAGATCTGGGCCATCGTACGAAGGGTGTACCCGCATCACGCCTGGAGGAATGAGCCCGTGGCTGTTGATGGGTGTTGTGCTCATGTTCACAACAATGCTCTGTGATCCCGAGCCTCCATCCCAGAATCCATTGAGACCGCGCGTACCTCCAGAGTCGATCTGGAGGTCTTTACCTGGTATTGGGGTGAAGCTTGAGGATGAAATGCTGGGTTTACTCCCGAATGCCCAGCCCGAACCATCCCCTGATTCTGCCCCGCCGCCCTGGCTCGAGGCGATGCCGGATTTGATTCGACTGATTAATACTTCGGTTGGGTTATTCAGTTTGGTGGCAGACATGGTTCTTGATTGATCTTCTGTCCATTATATGGTTTTTAATAGTCGCGCGCCATGGCTAAATTTGCCAGGGCTCTATGTGCCATTGGTTAATGAACAATGTGTTCAGCATTGTCCCTGCTTGGTTTGTCTTCAGATCTTCATTTATGCTTTAGAAGCTGATGATCAGCCTGCCGCCAACGCGTGTCTGGTCGGCGCTTAAGAGCTGGCCCATGTCCAGCAGGCCGGCTGCGTTACTGAGGTATACGTCAACTTTGCACTGATGGTTAGCAAGCCATCGCAAGGCGAGTGTGGCATTGCTCGCCCCGATTTCACTGGCAACAAGATTGGCCTCGGGAATCAGTTGAAAACTGCCTCCGAGCTGGATATTGGCACCAATTCCGAAACCCCAAGGCACCCCAACACCAGACCAGGCGAGTTTCGGATTCACGTGGAAGGCTAGCCATCGGTTCGCTTCCCAGGTGTTAATCGTTTCCGCAAAAACATAGCCCTGGCCGCTGCCGGGTGGATTTTCCCTGCCCAAGCTGATGCGGCCTGCCGCCCATAGTGGAAAGCCCCTTAAGGGACTAAGGGCAACGGCCTTGCCGCCGATTCGCCATTGCCAGGCGCCATCCGTGGTGTATCGGTCTGCCAGTGCCGTGGTTTGTGGAATGTTATTGAACCAACCACTTTTGAAGACGTCGACTTGAAAGATGTTTGAGATCGAATGGCCAATGAATCCAAAAATGTTGCCACCACTGTCTGCATTGGCCCATAGCTCTGTGACGCCATCCTCGGGGACCAAGGCTGTGTTGACTGTTAAGCCGCCTAGTGCCATCGACTCCTGTCTTGGACTGAGTTTTAGTTGTGGTGTATCAGCTGCGCCAGGTGTGTAGACAAAGCGAGCATAATAACCAAGTCGGTTGCTTGAGGGGAGCGCCAGTAAAGCAGTGGCTGGTGTCGCCCCCCAGCCGTTGGTCAGCAACCCTTCCAGTCCAATTCTTGGATTCAATGCCCAATTGGCGCCACCGCTAAGAATCGGAACACGACTAAATGTCAGGCTGCTGTCAAAGCTGTTGTCACCTGGTCCCAGTGGTATCAGGGCTGAGCCAAAGAGGCTCAAGTGTCTACTGGGTTGCCAGCTGAGTCCACCGCTGATAGTGCCATTGGTACCGTAGAAAGTCCCGGCCCCCCCTTGCCCTTCCCCCTGGCTGGGAGGGAGAAAACTCACGCCAGGCGTCAGCGTTGCCTGCCATTGTTGTCCGATATTCCAGGTCAGGGGAATGCTGACCGAGCCCACCAGGTTTTTGGTAAAAACCCTTTGCCCTGAGTTGTTGAAAATGTTAGGTGAAGCACTGGCGTTACTTTTGCAGCCGAATGAATAACAGCCACCGCTGCCGACATTCCATCCCTCCAGCGATCCTGAGAGGCCCACACCCCAGTTCTTACCGCCGTGAACGTGCCACTGCAGCGCACCTCCATAACTTTCCCAGAAGTTAGCGGGCTGTTTGCTGAGACCTTGGATTCGGGCAAACAGGGGGTCGTCGGCATTGCTGTAAAAGCCTGAGATCTGCAGCGCGTCAGTGACGCCACCATCAACACGAACGGCGTAGTTTTGGTTGCCCGTGCCATTGGCGGATCCGCCACTAAATGGCGACAGTGTGTAGGCGCTGAACTGTCCTTGCTGTTCGGCCAGTTGATTCGCCGTTGGAACGGCTGGCCCTAGCCGTAGCAACCGTGTGTACTCAGCGGCGCTGGGTTTCAAACTTTGCAGGATCGCCTCCGCCTCCGCCATCTCAGTAGGCGGCTCCTGTGGCGATCCACCCTTGGTTTGCGGCAGAGGCTCATTCCCAATCTTGGCCCCATCGACTAAAGGAACCCACACGGGTGCCTGGCGTCGCGACCCCTCCGGTTCAATCGATTGCCAGGTTTGCGCTCCTTCGGGATGTCCTGCAGTTGATCGTTGCGGGATGCTGATGGGTTCCCAGATGACGCTTTGAGCGCGCGCCCCAAGAACCCCTGCGATGATCAGGGCGCCTTGGCATGCCAGAGCGATGTTCCGGTTACGACCCACGGGCCGGCGATAGCAACAGCCAACCCAGCACAGGCCGCCCCTGCAGTGCGAGCTGTTCTTTGAGATGCTCCAAACCGGTGCGGGTGGCTTGCCCCAGTTGGGTGATCAGCAATTGCTGGTCGCAGTCTGTGAGCCTTTCGAGGTCTATCGTGCAGATCAGGTGCGCGGTGGGCCGCTGTGCCTGGAGCTCAGTCAAGATAGCCCTCATCAGCCCATCATCTGGGTCGAGTCCCACCGGGATCAAGGCCACAGTTGACCAAGGGGCCAACGGCCCCTTGGTCAACAACTTGCATTGTTCACGGAGGTTCCTGTTCGTGATGTGGGCCAGCAAAGGTGCAGGCAGGAGCTCTAGTAACTGTTTGTCTGTCAAGATTCTGCCGCTGAGTCGATCAAGCACCAAGGCTGCTCCAGCGCCTGCCACAGCCCCTCCCATCAGCCCGAGCAGCACGAGTTGCAGGAGTTTCGGTGCTACCGGTTCATCCTGAAGGGTTGGCTTGGAAATGAGTTCCCACGGATCGCTCTGTTTCGCTTGCTCCAGTTGGGCCAGCTGCAGCTGCAGTTGTAAATCAGCCAGAGTTTTTTCTTCGCGAACCGCCTGCTGTACCAGTTGCCGGTGCTCCAAAACCACCTCATTGGGTCGCGTCGAAGCGCGAAGACTCGCCCGAGCCGTGGCCAGTTCTCCCTCCAACAGACCGATGGTTTGTTGATTCATTGTGCCGATCAGGCTCTGACGTTGGCGTTCCAGATTGACCACCATCGGGTCTCGATCGAGCAGCCTGCTGCGCAGATCGCTGAGCCGTGCCTGAAGAGTCTGATATTGGCTGTACAACGTCGCATTGGCTGGGAGTTGGGGCGCCAAATAAATGGCCCGGTTCCCGGCCGCCCGGGCTTGGGCGATCTGTTGTTGTGTCTGCAAGACTTTTGCCTGTGCGCGAAGCCGTGAGACTTCCACCGAGGCGCTCGGTGCGTTGGCGTTTTCAGTCGAGCCGCCTTGAGATCCAAGGGCAGCAGGGGTGGCCATGCCATCGCTCAGGCCAAGATCATGGTTGAGGGCGAAGGCCTGGGCGCGGCGCATCGATGCATCGGCTTTCAGAGCCAGTGTTCTGCTGCTCCGCTGCAAGTGATCGACAGCATTGACTAGGCGGCGTCGCCGGTCGCGACCTGAGTAATCCTGATATTGTTGAGAAATTTTTTCGATAACAGGTAAGATCAATGAGCGATCTGTGTCGGTGTAGCTGATATTAAGAACTGAAGTGCCTTTTTCCAGATCTACTTTGACATTTTTGGCCCAATCACTGAATTTGAGGCGACTGACGTCACGCCCTTTTTTCAGCCGTTCAGATCGAGCAAATTCATAGACGGGTTTGAGCACAGAGGGACTTTCAAGGATCAAAACTTCTGTTTCCAGGGAATCCTTCCCCGACGATCCGCTCAAGCCAGCTAGTCCGGCAAGTTCGGGATTGGCGGCTGCCAGTCTTGCAAGGGTTCCACTGGAGCCTTCGTCGCTAGCGACGACGATTTGGAAATCCCCTTGCCACAGAGACGGTTGGATCAGTGCGTAAGCCCCACTGGCCACCATGGTGCCGGCAGCCGCTTTGCTGATTAGGCGCCAATGGCTTCGCAGGGACTGCAACAGAGGCCCTAGATCCAACTCATCCGAACCACTACTGCTGACGGATGGGGCTTGGCTGGATGGGGTGACGCCCATGTTCAACGTCCGAAGGCCCCGTTACTCAGGGCATAAATGGAATACAAACCCAGTAGTGGAGATGCCACTTCGTTGAGGGCACCAATGCCTGCCGACAGGGCGCTATCATTGATACGGATAATGTCACCTGCGGCTAATATGGGATTTGGGTAGGTATCAGAAGAGGCAGATGGGTTGTAATTGAATGTTCGGCGATCAGTTTTGCCGTCACTGAGAAAGCGCAGGAACTCAACCTTCCCACGTAACAGCTTTACGCCGCCAGCGACACTGATGGCTTGATTTAAAGATGAACCCTGTTGTAATGTGACAGCACCAGGCATATTGACCCGCCCAGTAACAAACACATCGATGAACTGAGGGCTTAAATTTGTTCTGCCTGCACGGATTAATTGCTCCCTCAAGACAACACTGCTTTTGCCAACGCTGATCACGTCGCCATCAAATAGGCGAATGTTTTGTGACTCATCACCCTCTGTGATCAATGAGATGAAATTGAGGGTCGTGCGCATGCGTCCACCACCTGCGCTTAGGGGCTGCTTGCGTGTCACCTGAACTTGGCTGAGATCTGAAAAAGGACTGATGCCCTGCGCCGCCCTGATAGCGTCAAAGACCGTTGGGAAAGCTTGCTTGTTGCTATCCGAGCTCGCGCCTAGCTGGCTATTCGAGCTCGAGGCTCGCATTGGACTGGCGTCTGTATTGAATTCCGCGGACCGTAGGTTTTGGCTTACCTGCGCAGGGCGGTCCGACAAGGATTCGTTAGCAAGGGTGTCAATACCACGGAGTGTGTAATAGCCCGGACGTCTGACTTCACCGCCCACGTAAATCCGAATGGGCCTGTATGAAGTGGGTTTAATATAGATCTGGGGATTTTTGACAAACGTTTTAAATTGATTAATGAGGAAGAATCGCAGTTCTTCAAGCGTGAGGCCTTCGACATACAGCGCCCTCAACCTCGGTAGATACATGGTTCCGTCGGGGCCGACGCTAAATACCCCACTGAACTCAGGGATATCGAGAAGTTCAATCTGCAGCCCATCCCCAGGGCCTAGCACGTAAGATTCAGCTACTAGGCTTCTGGACAGATTCGCCTCCCGTTGTTGCGGTCGTGTCGAGCCGTGAACTGGCGATTTTGCCGGCCTTGGGCTCGCGGCTAGCGCCTCGGACGCTACTCCGATTTGGGCCATGCCAATGGCGCTGGCCAGAACCACCCCGATCGTTCGCATCCAAAGACCTTAAACACAGGCATGGATACCTCTTTGCGTGAGTGGGCGCTTAGTCAATTGGTGCCCACGGCAGCATGGTGCCTGAGCGACCCCTCCCTAGACTTTGGAGGTCTCTTACGGTTCGGCCGTAGGCCGCTTGAGCCATGGTTTATGCCGACCCTGTCCGCGTGCAGAAGTCTGGCAACGCCTGGATTGATGGTCTTGTGGATGGTTATCGCTGGGGCACCACGGCGCAAAGGCCATCCATCGGATACACATTCATTGATGAAACTGTCGGCAAATTCTACGGCTGGCGTTCCTGGGGTTGGAGCGAACCTGAAATTGAGGCTCTTGATATCGCTTTTAACGCCATTGAGTTGGTCTGTAGTTTGAGATTTGAAGATCGAGGTCTTAACAATGCTGAAGACGTAGAAATTTGGCTCTATAATCTAGATCAAAAAGATTCAGATGATGCTTTAGGATTTGCCTACCTGCCTGGTGGCGGCGACGAAGAAGGGATGATAGGTATCAACTGGACATATTATCAAAAGGCGGACGGAACCTACAAAGGCTCTATTGCGGCTGGCAGTTACTTTTTCATCACGTTCTTGCATGAGCTTAGCCACGCTGTTGGCCTCAAGCACCCCCACGATAAGGGTACTCTCGGTAATCCACGATTTCCTGGGCTAACCCCCAAGAGTTCAGTCTCCACCGATAGTGGTAGTTATGCTCAGAATGCTCATCCCTACACACAGTTGACTTACGTCGATGAGGGAGCACGCAACGGATATGTCCCCACTTCCAAGGCTGATTACGGGTTCCTGCAGACCCCCGGGGCTTTGGATATTGCGGCATTGCAATGGCTTTACGGCATCAATGCTGATGCTGCCATCGGTGATGACCTTTACAGACTTCCGATGACGAATCAGGAAGGCACGGGGTGGGTTTCGATCTGGGATGCCGGCGGCTGGGACACGATTGACGGTAGTGATGCAACGCAATCCGTTCGCATTGATCTTCGCAGCGCCACCTTGGGCCAGAACCGCAACGCCGGTGGTTTTCCCAGTCGGGTCAAAGGCATTTACGGCGGCTTCACTATCGCCCATGATTGGAATGGAGTCGAATTGCAACGGCCTGCCAACCTTTGCGTCATTGAGGCTGCGGTGGGCGGCTCCGCCGCTGATCGGCTCATCGGCAATTCGGCCGCCAACTCCCTCACCGGTGGGGATGGGGACGATTTGTTGATCGGTGCTGGCGGAGCTGATCAGCTTTCCGGCGGCGCTGGCGCCGATCGCTTTCGGTACCAACGCTGGAGCGATAGCGTTCTGGGCAGCCAGCAGGATCGCATCCTCGATTTCAATTATCTCGAGGGCGACCGCCTGCAGATCGTTCCGCCCGCAGTGGCCTATGTCTTAGACGGGACTGTTTTTAAGGCTGATACTAATGGTGACAACCAATTTGATTTCGCCATTGAACTGGTTAACGCCACCGGCCTGGCGGGATTAAAGGCCGAACAGCTGCTCTCCAGCGTCTGAAAGGCGGCCTGTCGATGCGTCTGCTCACCCTGACCAACCTGTACCCCCCCCAACACCTGGGCGGGTTTGGAGTGGCGCTGGAACGACTCACCGCAGCCATGGCCCGTCGTGGTTGGCAATGTCGCGTGTTGAGCACTGATCAGGCCTATCTGGGCCCCTGCGGCGGCGACCAGGCGGTGATGCGCCAGTTGAGGCTCTTGGGCACCTATCAAAATGGCATTCAGCACCATCCGCCTGGCCCCGAGCTGGATGGTCTGCGTCGGCATAACCACACCACTTTGGCGGCCATACTCCAGGAGTGGCGCCCAGATGCCTGCCTGCTTGGCAACCTGGACCTTCTCGGTCTCGAGCCCCTGCAGCAATTGATGGCTGCGGGGGTGCCCACCGTGCAACACGTGGGATTTCTCTCGCCTCCATTCCCCCGACCGCTCTTGCCGAGTGGTCCTTACCGCATGGCCACGGCTTCCGCCGAGGTGGCCCGCGAGCTTCGCCGCCACGGCTTTGCCACGGAGGCTGATGCTGTGGTGCATCCCCCCCTGGACCTGAGCTACCTGGATCCATGCGTGCCCTCACGCTGCCCTGCCCCGGCCCTTCAGATTGGTTTCAGCGGCTTGCTGATGCCCAGCAAAGGGCCACAGGTGTTGTTGGACGCAGCCCATGTGTTGCTCGAGCGCCGTTTGCCTTTCGAGTTGGTGTTTGCTGGCAAGCCTTTCACCCCCGGTTTCGACTTGGAGCTCAAACAGGCCGCCCATCGCTACGGGTTGGACCCATGCGTGCGCTGGTTGGGATTTGCGCAGCCTGAGCAGTTGCCTGACCTCTATCAGCAGTGGGATGTGCTGGTGTTCCCCTCCCTGTATCCGGAAGCCTTTGGCATGGTGGTGGCGGAGGCCATGGCCTGCGCCTGCGTGCCCATCAGTTCAGGCGTTGGAGGTGCTTTCGAGGTGATCACCCACGGCACCAACGGTCTGTTGGTACCGCCCGGGGATCCCCAGGCCCTGGCGGATGTCCTCACCGCCTGCATCCACGATCGAACCAAGCTGCAGAGGTTGGGAAGGCGAGCTCAAAACGATTCCAGGCGTCTTTATGCCCCAGCCCGCAGTGCTCAGCGGCTGGAGACGCTCTTCCAACAGCTCATGCAGAGGCCTGTCGCAGGCCCCGCCCTGTTCTGACACCGGCTGGGTCCCCAGGCCCTGCCGTCAAATCACTTGAATCCCACCGATGGCGCTGTCCGCGAGCCCGGAAAGTTCCACCACCGCGTCCCTGTCCGGTTGAAAACCAGGCTTCTGATCGCCGATCAGCAGGTAAACACTGTCTTTCCCTGCCAGCTTGAAGGCTCGCAGGCCATTCGGGGCCAGCGCCATACCCGCCAGGGTGGTGGCATTCAGCTGCTTCAGTTCCACTGGCTTGGACCATTGGCCCCCATCTGGTCGCCGCTGTCCCCCGGGTGCATCAATCCGGTCGCCGCTCCCGTAGTCGGTGATCCGATCCGGGGCGGAGATCAGGGAGTCGCTGAGGCGCTTGAGCACAAAGCTGTCCTTGCCCGCCCCGCCGGTTAGGGTATCTGCCCCTGGCCCCCCGCTGAGGTTGTTGCCTAAGGCATTTCCGATCAAGACATCATCAGCCAGTCCGCCGTTGGCCTGTTCAATCAGGCAGCCGAAGGCAATGCTGAGGTTGTTGGTGCCTGTGTACAGCCCGGTGGGTAGGTGCTCCAACGGGAAATTGGCGGGCACCCGATGCAGCGCTGCGATGGCCGCCGGGTCGGTACGGACACCGATAGAGCTCAGGCTGCCCTCCCGCAGATCGATCCGGCAGGGTTCGGTCTGGTTTGAGGCGTCGATGGTGTCTTTGCCGCTGCCATCCCAGAGGGTTTCGCGGCGAATGGCATCCAGTTCCCAGCGGTAGGTGCTGTTGCCTGCACCGGTGCTGCGGTTGGGCCCATAAAGGGCCTGGAGGGCCGCGATGTCCCCCAGCATCGGCGTCCCCATGCTGAGCTCCTCCAGCGTCCAGGACCATCCCGTGACGGGGTCGCCACTGACCTGGATGCGTTTGTTGTCCTCCGGAGGGGTGTAGCTCATCACCGTGGTGAGCCAGTGGTCATCGACTGGCTCCAAGAGCTGCGTTCCTTCAAAGGGGTGCTTCAGCCCAAGGCTGTGGAGGGTTTCATGCAGAAGGGTTTGAAAGCCCTTGCCGCCCGCCTTCAACGCAGGGGTGTCATAGCTCACGTTGCTGTTCAGCCAGACATCCCCGCCCTCAGCCATTTCCTCCAGGTTGATCACCAGGCCCGCCTGCGTGCTCACGCGATAACTGGCCGGCGAGGCATAACCAGCCGCCGTCGGTTGTGGGTGGAGTCCGTACCGCAATTGCCCCCGGTTGCCCTCGATTTCCACAAAGGTCACCTGGGCGATGCGGCTGAGCTGCTCTAGAACGGCCCTTGTGGCACTGCGGTAAGATTGAGGGAAGGGTGTGAAACCCGGAACAGCCGGCCGGTCTGGCGGGGCCTGCTCCAGAAAGCTATAGGTGAGGGTCACGCCACTCCCTAGCCCGGCCGTGGAGGTTGGAGACAACCCCATCACATGGGGATAGTTCCAGCGGAAGCTGTTGGAGCCGTCCAGGCTGTGCGCCAGCGCACCGGTCAGCTCAGCAAGGCGGAGTGTGGAGGCCTGACCCATGGCAGAAGGTTCCCTGATTGCAGGACCGATGCCAGTTGACCTTAGAGTCGGGGCGATGCCGATGGAGGTCCACCAGGAGCCTCCATGAATGTCCGCAGACCCAGAAGCCCGTTCCTTGGATATTGAGCTCAGCGCCACTCCACCCATCACTCTGCGCCCGCGAAACGCCCCGCCGCTGACCGCCAACCCGCGGATTGGCATTGCAGCGAGCGATTTGGCCCGCCATGGCTTGCTGGATGCCTACTTGCGCCAGTTGGTCATCGCTGAGGCCGTTGCATCGATTGCGCTCACAGAGGATGAGCAGAAGCAAGCTCTGCTCGAGTGGTGTGAAGCCCGGGAGCTTGAACCCGAGCCTGAAGCCATCCAGCGCCATGCGCTCAGCCATGGCCTGCAGCCCGATGACCCCGTTTGGCAGGCCGAGCTGCCCTTGAGGATTGAGCGCCATTGCCGTGAGCACTACCTCCCGAAGGCGGAAACCCGTTTTCTGGAGCGCAAGACCCGCCTGGATCGGGTGATCTACAGCCTGCTTCGCGTGAAGGAGGCGCATTTGGCCCGCGAGCTGTATCTCCGTATCGCTGAGGGAGAGGCCTCCTTCGCGGACTTAGCCGCCACCTATGCCCTGGGACCGGAGCGGGCCACCAACGGTGTGGTGGGCCCAGTGCCGCTGTTGCAGGCGCACCCCGCCCTTGCGGAATTGTTGCGCACATCGCGTCCGGGACAGTTGCGTCAACCGATCCGCATCTCCGATTGGTGGTTGGTGGTCCGACTGGAGTCCTATACCCCAGCCACCCTCGACGAGGATCTGCAGTTACAGCTCGCTCAGGAACTGTTTCAGGAGTGGGTTGAGGAACAGATTCCCTCTAGGCTGCAACGCATAGTTGCAGGTTCATGAATAGCGTTCCAGCCCTTAAGCGGTCGACCTTCCGTTTGAATTCTTGATCCCTGCAGTATGCCTTCGTCCCCCGCTGAGTCATCGACCCAGGTGCGCTTTGCGTTGCCCGAGCCCTTCGCAAGCCTCTCTGAGGAGAATCGACAGCGTCTGCAGCGCGAACATCAGCTGATGCGTTATCGGGTTGGCCAGTTCTTGGCTGATCCTGAAACGATTGCTCACCAGGTTTTGGTGATCGTGGAGGGTGAAGCCCGGCTGTTACCCGCCCAGTCTGAGGAGCTCTTCACCCTCGGAAAATTCGGCCCTGGCGCCGTTGTGGGCCTAGCGTCTCTGTTGCGGGCGTGTCCCTGCGAGCACGTCACGGCGGCTACGGAGATCGTGGCCATGGCCCTGCCGGATGCCCTGGTTGTTGATTGCTATCAGCAAGATGAGGCGTTCCGCACCGCCTGTGATCAACAGATCCAGCCCGCCGAACTGGCTGATCTGCAGGATCACTGGTTACGGGCGACTCCATTTCATCTGGATCGGCAGCAACGCCGAGCCCTGTTGCAGCAGCTCACGCAGACGGCTCGACTGATCCCGGCAGTGCAGGGCGCCTCCGCTCTCGAGCCCGGTGAGCTGGCTCTGCTCGGGAGCGATAACCATCCCGAATTAACCCTGGGCAGCCCCCTCAGCACCCCCCAGCACTGGAAAGCCACCCCCCGGCCCCCTTTCGCCCTGCGGGTCGTGGCCATTCCCGATGCCGATTTGCGGCAGCACTGGGGGCACTCTGCGGATCCTTTGTCCCCTGCTGATTCCGATGAACTCCCGCCGGTTGCTGCGTTGGGCACTGACGCTGATCAGCCCGGGGATGCCGAACTTGTTCCGCTCAGCACCAGCCTGGATGTGGGCCAACGGGATCCATCCCGCAATCTGCAATTGATTCGTGCCCAGGGTCCGTTGGATGAAACGCTCGCTTGCTTTGCCATGTTGGCTAAAGCGCTTGAGCTCCCCTTCCGTCGCGATTCGATTGAAAAAATCCTGCGCGATAAGTTGCGCCGCACCGGTCGCCCCGATTTGCAATTGTGCGGCTACCTGGCCAGCATGCTGGGCCTCCATGTCACGGGTGCGCGTGTCCCGGCGGCGGCGGTGACCCGATTGCAGACGCCGGCCCTGGTTGAGTGGCGTGATGGTTTTGCAGTGGTAACTCAGAGCAATCACCGCGGCATCACCCTGGCCTCTCCCGCTGAGGGGTGGCTGGAATTCAGGCCCGATCAGATTGCCGAACACTATCCAGACGGCATTCAGTTGTTGTTGTTGGATAAGAGTGCATCCTCGCCGGAGCAGCGCTTCGGACCCAGCTGGTTTGTGCCGGCACTCAAGCGCCATCGAGGCGCATTGGTGCAGGTGCTGGTGGCCTCATTTGTTGTGCAGTTATTTGGCCTGGCCAACCCCCTGTTGATTCAGGTCATTATTGATAAAGTCATCAGC
This sequence comes from Cyanobacteria bacterium M_surface_10_m1_298, assembly GCA_016882485.1. Classification (GTDB taxonomy): domain Bacteria; phylum Cyanobacteriota; class Cyanobacteriia; order PCC-6307; family Cyanobiaceae; genus Vulcanococcus. Next base: position 29,398 of record VGPT01000005.1, on the reverse strand, counting down.
CAGCGCAGCATGGATACGCTGCAGATCCTCGGAATTGCACTGGTGGTGGTGACCTTGTTGGAGGGTGTGATTGGATCGCTGCGTACTTTTCTGTTCACGGAAACCACCAACCGTATCGATCTGCGTTTGGGTGCTGAGGTGATTGATCACCTTTTGCGATTGCCACTCAATTATTTTGATCGTCGACCCGTTGGTGAATTGGCAACTCGTGTTGCTGAATTGGAGAAAATCCGCAGCTTTCTTACCGGCCAAGCACTCACAACCATGCTTGATGCAGCCTTTTCGGTGATTTATATCGTCGTAATGGTGCTCTACAGCTGGCTGCTAACATTTGTATCACTAGCAGTGATTCCGATTCAAGTGTCTCTAACTCTGCTAGGGGCTCCATTGTTCCGTCGTCAGATCCGCAGCGTTGCTCAAGAAAATGCGAAAACCCAGAGTCATCTTGTTGAGATTTTGAGCGGCATTCAAACCGTGAAAGCCCAGAATGTAGAGATGGTGAGCCGGTGGAAATGGCAGGATTTCTACTCCAAATACATTTCTCGTACATTTGAAAAAACAATTACTGGAACAGCCTTGACAGAGACGAGTCAGGTTTTCCAGAAGCTGTCTCAGCTGTTGGTCCTATGGGTAGGTGCTTCGCTCGTTCTTGATGGCCAACTGACCTTGGGACAGTTGATTGCTTTCCGCATCATCAGCGGTTACGTCACCCAACCCCTGCTCAGACTTTCCACGATTTGGCAGAACATTCAAGAGCTTCGCGTATCGTTCGAACGATTGGCGGATGTTGTGGATACGCCGGAAGAATCCGACGAGGCAGACAAGGGCAAAATTCCGCTTCCACCGATGGAAGGTTCAGTGCGATTCGAGGAAATCTGTTTTAGCTTTTCCAGTGATAACCCCCCAGTTCTGAAGAATGTCTCCGTCGAAATTCCAGCAGGAGCCTTTGTTGGAATTGTGGGCCAAAGTGGTAGTGGAAAGAGTACGCTCATGAAGCTACTGCCCCGTTTATACGCACCAGATTCAGGTCGCATATTGATTGATGACTGTGATATCAGTAAAGTTGAATTGTATTCATTGCGCCGCCAAATTGGTATTGTTCCCCAGGAGCCTTTGCTCTTTTCTGGCACGATCAACGATAATATCGCACTCACAGATCCGGATGCCAGCAGTGATGATATTGTTCGAGCTGCAAAATTAGCTTGCGCCCATGAATTCATCATGGGGCTTTCAAATGGCTACAGTACACAGCTGGGTGAGCGCGGCGCTGCCCTATCTGGCGGTCAACGTCAGCGCATTGCTATTGCTCGCACTTTGATCAGTCGCCCTAAATTGTTGGTGATGGATGAGGCCACAAGCGCCCTTGATTACGACACAGAAAGACGTTTGTGCCATGAGTTGCTCGACAATCTTCATGACTGCACCGTGTTTTTTGTGACCCATCGCCTCAATACAATTCGACGGGCACAGATTATTCTTCTAATGCATCAAGGTTCCATCGCTGAGACTGGAACGCATGATGAATTGATGGCTCTTAAGGGGCGCTATTACGCTCTCTATCGCCAGCAGGATAACGGTTAGACCGATGGCATTTCCCCCTGTGTCGATGCGTTCTCCTTTGCAATGGTTTCGCCGTGCCCAAAATTTGTTGGAGCGTGCTGTTCATAGCGACAGCGACAGCGTTGTGCTGCGCCAATCCCATAGCTGGGCCAGGGCCATCACCTGGAGTTTGATCGGTTGCACGGCCTTCGGAGTGGGCTGGCTGGCCTTGGCTCGCACCGAGGAAATCGTGGTGGCTCCGGGAAAACTTGAACCTATTGACTCCGTCAAGGAAGTGCGACTCCCGCTTGGCGGTGTGGTGGAAGACATGCTCGTGAAGGAGGGCGACAGGGTTAAAGCAGGGCAGGTGTTACTGCGCTTGGAGAGCGACACCAGTGCTGACCGCCGCTTCAGCCTTGTTAAAGCTCTGGCTTACAAGCAGGACCAGATTGCCCATAAACGCAATGAACTTGAGCGCTATCGCGATCTCAATTCGACTGAACAGCGCTCGCTTGTGCAGTCTTTGGCCTTGGAACGTGACATCGCCAATCGCCTGGCCAGCCTGCAGCGTGAGGGTGCCGTACCCGACCTTCAATTCCTTCAGCAGCGCAACAAGGCCCAGCAGGTGGAATCACAACTCAAGCAATCCATGGCGGATCGCCGCCGGCAGGAGGCGATTTTGTTTCAAGGTCTCGAGCAGCTTCAATCCGAGCTGGCTGACCTCCGCAGCCGGCTGAGTGAGGCTGAAACTAGCCTGCGCTATCAGGTGATCAAATCCCCTGTGAACGGGCTTGTTTTCGATCTCAAACCAACCGGGAAGGGTTTTGTTGCGCAAACCAGTGAACCCGTCCTCCGCATTGTTCCCTATGACAAGCTAGAGGCCCGTGTTGAGGTGGCCAGCAGCGATATCGGCTTTGTCCGCTTGAACAAGCCTGCAGACATCAGCATTGATTCGTTCCCAGCCACCGACTTTGGTGTGCTCACTGGTTTAGTGCGCAAGATCGGTTCTGATGCTCTCCCTCCAGATCAAATGCACCAGACCTATCGATTCCCCGTCGATATTCGATTGAATGAACAGCAATTGAAGCTTAAATCTGGACAGCGCTTGCCACTTCAGGTCGGCATGTCACTAACCGCAAACATCAAGCTCCGGAAGGTAACCTATCTTCAGCTGCTGCTCAGTGACTTCAAGAACAAGGCCGATTCCCTGAGGCAGATTTAATTCTAGTCAACTGCTTTAAAGTGAAGAGCATTAGATAAATGTGATTGAGCGGCTTTCGCTGATGCCGAAATTCTTGAGCCTAATGATTGCATCTTCGCCAGGTTGAAAGCCTGCGGTTTCGCCATTGATCACCACAATGGTGTCTGTGCTGCCCTCTAAGGTGATGGTGCCTGCACCGTAGCTGGGAAGGGTTTCCATGATGCGACTGATGCCTACCCGTGTAAGATTTTTGAGAAATCCACTGGGGTATGGGTTGAGTGTGGAGAGGCTGAAGGGCCGATCGCCTGGGATGTCAATGACATCGTTGCCTTCTCCGAAATCCTCGATGCGATCGTATTTTTCCAGGTTGGAGTCCTTGTAATCCTCGAGCGTGAAGCGGTCATTGCCCCCGTTCCCCCACAGTTGATCGGGGCCACCGCCGCCGATCAGGATGTCATCGCCATCCCCGCCGAAGAGATCATCCTTACTGTTTTTGCCGATGAGAATGTCGTTGCCATCATCGCCATACAAATAGGATCGACTTGAAGCACCTTGCAGGTAGTCGTTGCCGCCCTGACCCCAGACCTTGGCGCCGTAGTAGTTGTTGAGGATGATGCGGTTGTCCCTGTCGTTGCCGCGGAAAGCCAAATCCTTACCCCCTTTGGTTACAATGAGTTCCTCGATGTGATCTGGAATATTAAAGTCGCCAGTGGCCGTTAGCATGATCTTGTCATAGCCTTGGTCAAGTAACTCAACAGGCTTGCTATCGGAAATAATGTGATACGTGTCGTCTCCAAGTCTCCCCATGCCAGCGGCTTTGGATGGCAAGATAAAAACCTCATCTTCACTGCCGCCCAGCACCGTTTGCCCGGGCTCACAGATGTACATGCCGAGGTCGAGTGCGGATATCTTGAGGCGACGCATCAGATCTTGCAGGGTGTTGACCTGCAAGGGGTCTTGACTCAGATTGCTGAGATTGAAGGGGTCATTGCGACAGTCGTAGAGCTCCAGCTCGCCGTTGTTGTAGACGGTGAGACGGTAATGTTCGGTGCGTAGGGAAACACTCCCGTTCACATGGGAGATCACACCTGGTCGCCTGAGGCTGGTTTCTGTCCTTTTGAGCAGGCCGCTGAGGTCTCTCCCCTGCAGTCCATACAAGGGTGGGAGATCGCTGAGCCCCAGCAGGGTGGGGAAAATATCCAGCAGGCTTGTGGGCGTTGTGATCTGCGTGCCTGCGCTCGCCTTGAGGCGTGGATCACGGATCACCAGGGGAATATTGTTGCCAGCTTCCCAAAGGGTGAACTTTCCCCAGTGGTCATGGTCACCGAGGTGATAGCCGTGATCGCTCCACAACACCACAACGGTGTTGTCTCCATAGAGACTGTTGTCCAGGCCGTCGAGCACAAGACCCACCAGGGAGTCTACGTAGGACACGGCTGCCATGTAGCCGTGAATCAAGCTTCTCCAGCTTTGGTCCGCCTGAATGGCGGTATGAACGCGTTCAGATCGGGTGAGGAACTGCTTGAAAAATGCGGTGGGTTGACTGGTTTGGCCGGCTCGACTGTAAGGATCGATGATGTTGCTCGGTTCGTAGAGGTCGTAGAACTCCTGCGGCACCTTCCACGGCAAATGCGGGGCCCGAAACCCAAGCGAAAGAAAAAAGGGTTGCTGTTTCTGGTATGACTTGAGAAAGTTGCGGCTCCAGGTGGCGACGTTTGTGTCCGCCATGCGCTCGCTGGTCACCGGAGGCAGACCGACCACGCTTTTGGGGTCATCCAATTCGTTGTCGGAGTTCCACCACCCTTCCACTTCCTGATAGTGGTCAAACAGCTGATGGAGCAGTGGGCTTGAGGTGGTGTCCACGCTTTTGCCAATGCCAACGGCGTAGTAGCCGTTATCTCTGAAACGGCTAACGAGGTTTTCCTCCAGCGGAACCGCTTCAAGGCCTGAGGGGTCAAGATTGCTGAAGATGCCGGTTCTGAAGCTGCTCTTGCCTGTGAAGAGGGCGGTTCGTGACGGGTTGCAGAGGGGTGTGGTGGCGTAGGCGTTGCTGAACAACGCGCTTGAGCCGATCAAGCGATCGATGTTGGGCGTGATGAGTTCAACGCCAAAGGCATCACGGAAACGGACGATGTTGATCAGATCGTCTGTGCCGATCAGCAGGATGTTGGGCTTGCTGCTCAAGTGATGGGCTCAGATGATGGCATCTACAAGGGCGTTGCGCAGCGACGCCAGATCATTGCCGCTCAGATCCTGGATGACACCATTCGTCTGATCGGCTTTCGGGTCGTTGTAGCTGAGCAGGATCGGTAACGCGTCTGGCCTTGGGGTGGAGGCCAGCTGAAGCACCACAACGGTGTCGTCATCGGCCACCTCCGCCTTCAACACCTTGATGCGCCGACCCGCGGCACTGAGGCTGAACAAGCTGGGTTTGACGCTGCCGGGTTGAATCAACTCATCGAACTGAACGCTGATTTCGCGTCCGTCGAGCACAGCATCGATTAGGTTTGGCGCCTCCTCATCTTGAATGTAGTTGCTGAGGTTGATGCCTTCCTGGCTACCCCAGTCGTTACCGGAGAGGTCCTCGATCACCCCTGACTTTTGGTCCCCTGACAAATCGGTATAACTCAGTTGCAGTGCCCCACCGGCCTGCAGGGTGGTGGCTAGTTGCAAGGTCACCTGACCATCCCTGGCGTTGGTCTGAACCCCTTTGAGGTTGAGTTTGCGGGTGCCGTCCTGCAGTCTGAAACGATTTAGGTTCGGGATAGCATCGCTCAGGGCTTTGTTGAAGAACAGGTCGACCCGTGTGGCTTCCACTTCCGCGCGTTCCAGGGCCAGGGGGGTGCGATCGATGGTCTGGTTGGCCACGGGTTGTTTCACCAGGCTGCTGAGGTCGTTACCGTTACTGTCTTCAATTACGCCTCGGGTTTGATCGCCGTCGGCATCGGTGTAGCTCAAGGTCACTTGATCACCGGCTGCGGCCATCCGATCGAGCGTGAGCAGCACCGATCGGCTGGCCGGATCGGTGAACACGCGCTTCACCTTGCTGTTGGTGCCATTGATGTCCACACGGAATGCCGTCATGGCGGGCATCGTCGCTGCAATGTCCTTGTTGAACAGGAGTGTGAGACTGTCGCCGTCGATGCTGAGCCTGTCCGTGCTCAAGGGGGTGAGGTCGACGCTGTCATTGCGTACCGGCAGGTTGCTGAAGCTCTCCAGGTCGTTGCCGACCGCATCCTGGACGACCCGTGAGGTCTGATCGCCATTGAGGTCGCTGTAGCTGATGGCTACCGTGCTGCCGGGCGCCACGGCGCTGGCTAGGTCAAGCTGCACCTGCCCCGCTTCGGCCTCGATGCGGGTCTTCACCACCGCCACCGGGCGTTGGTCCACGAGCACCTTGAAGGCCGATGTGCTCGGCAGGGCCGCATCCAACTGCTCATTGAGTTGCAGGATCAGCCCTTTGCCATTGGCTGTGGCCTCCACCACCTGCGGTGCGCTGACATCAGCGGCCAGGTTGGTGACCTTGAAGGCGCGGAAGCTTTCCACATCCAGACCATCGGCACTTTCCAGTACCGCCGCCGTCTGATCACCGCTGAGATCGAGATAGGACAGGGTGAGGGATTCCTGCGGTGTGATGCTGCGGTCGAGCAGCAGGCTCACGAAACCGCCGCTGGCATTCACCACGGTTTGGATCACCCTGGGGAAGCTGCGGCCTGCCTGCAGGGTGAACGCTGCGGGGTTGGGGGAGGTGGCCGCCAGTTCGGTGTTGAACTGCAGCAGGACCAGATCCTGTTCAACGCTGGCGCTGACCAGCAGGGGCTTCACCAGCACCCGCACCGGTGCCACAGGGGTCGTTTCCGCACTACTGACCGTCTCCTGGAAGCCGGCGTTGTCGGTGTAGCCCACGGTGACGCGGATCACCTGGCCCAGATCGCTGGAGCTGAGCCGGTATTGGTTGGAGCCGGTGCGCTGAATGACGGAGAACACCAGGCTGTCCGGATCAGCGGACTCCCAGGTGTAGAAGAGTGAGCTGGAGCCGATACCATCGGCGTCGATGAGGGATCCCTTGTCGGCACGCAACAGCTTGCCCACCTCGGGGATGCCGGTGATGAAGGGCGCTCCACTGGGGAGATTGTTGTCGCGGCTCACCACCTCCGTCGGCAGGCTCATGGCCAATTCGGCAAAGCCGGCCCCATCGGTGTAACTGGCTTCGAGCCGTAGCACCCTGCCGAGATCCCGTGGATTCAGGGTGTAGGACAAACCCGATCCCACCGTGCTGAACACCCGTTGGTTGGGGTCTGCGGATTGCCAGCGGTAAGTCACCGCTCCTAAGGAGTCCGGGTCGTTGAGGTTGCCCAGATCCGCCGTGAGGGTTTGGCCCACCTTGGCTGCCCCGAGGATCTGGGGCCCGCCGACGGGGGGTTGATTGTCCTGCCCAACCAGGGCAGTGGAGCCACTGTTGAAAGGACCCTCGTTGAAGCCATAGGCGTCGACATAGCGGGCCACCACCTGCAGGAAGGTGCCCTTATCGGCCCGGGTGAGCGTGTAGCTGTTCGCTGTGGCGCCGGGAATATCCTGGAAGGTGCCTGGGCGATTGCCGATGCCTGGCAATGGGGGCGCTGACTGCCACTGGTAGCTCACGGTGGCGATGCCGTCGGCGTCGTTGAGGGAGCCGAGGCTGGCCTGCAGCGTTTGCCCCACTTTGGCACTGCCGCTGAGGCTTGGGGTGCCCAGACCCGGACGGTTCACGCGAGGCACCGGGGCGGTGGGCTGGCTCACCGCCATCTCCTGGAAGCCGGCGCCATCGGTGAGATTGAGGCTCACCCGCAGCCGCTTGGCCTGATCGGTGCTGCTGATCCGGTAGGTGCTGCCGGTGGCCCCAGGGATGGCCTGGTAGCTGAGGCCATCGCTGGAGGTCTCCCATTGGTAGCTGAACCCGCCAAATAGGCCATCGGCATCGCTGAGGCTGCTGGTGCTCACACTGAGCTGGTTGCCCACCGCCACCACTCCCACGATGCCCGGCTCGCCGCTGATGGGGGTGTTGGTGAGGCTCACCGGCGCGGAGGGGGCACTGCTGGTGCTTTCACCGTTGCCCAGGCCATCGACGTAGGTCACCACAGCCCGGAGCAGGGCGTTGCGATCCGCCCGGCTGGGCCCATAGCTGGAGGCTGTTGCTCCCGGGATGTCGACCCAGTTGCTGCCGGAGGTTGAGCTCTGCCATTTCCAGTTGAAGCTGCCGAGCCCGTCGGGGTCACTCAGGCCACTGGCGTCTGCCAGCAGGGTTTGACCGACCACGGGGTTGCCGCTGAGCATCGGTACACCCACCACCAGGTTGTTGTTGGTGACTACCGCAACGGTGGGGGAGCTGTAGAGGGTGCTCACGGCACCGAAGCCGTCTAAGACACTGGCGGCAACCCGCAGGGTCTGACCCTGATAGGCGCTACCGATCGTGTAGGTGTTGCCGGTGGCCGCTGGAATGTCCTGCCAGCTGTTGGAGCCTGCGGGTGCGGCCTGCCAGCGGTAGGTGAGGGACACGATGCCGTCCGCATCGCTGATGCCGCTGCCGTCGGCGCTTAACACCTGACCCACTTTCGGGGTGCCTAACACCAGGGGCACGCCCCCGGGAGGGGTGTTGCCCGTGATCGGCACTGTGGGGCTGCTGAACAGCAGTTCGCTGTTGCCAGCTCCGTCGGTGAAGCTGGCTGAAACCCTCAGGATCTGCCCCCGCAGCGTCTGGACGGGGATGGTGAAACTGCTGCCGCTGCCCACCTCCTGCCAGGTAATCCCGCCATTGGCGGACGACAGCCAGGCGAAGCGGATGGCCCCCACGCCGTTGGCGTCGCTGATGGAACCACTGTTGGCCGTGAGAAAGCTGCCTTCCCGGATGGCACCGCTGATGCTGGGGGCTCCGGTTGCCGGCACGTTAAGGGTGGTCTCACCGCTGAGGCGAACGGCGTCAATGGCCTCGTAGCTGCTGTCTCTGTCTACATCGACATTGATGCGAACCCCGGTGACCCGATAGCTTGTTAACGGGAAGTTGAATCGCAGCGTGTTGACCGATCCCCATGGTGTGTAGTCTTTGAAGCCGGTTGGGGTGATGGTTCTGTAGGTGCCGTACTCATCAAGGAGCTGGATACTGGTAACGAATCCATTGCCATTGGATTCAACAACCTCAATGCCATTGGCGTAAACGGGGGTTAAGAATCCAACAATCAGATAATCGTCTGCTGTCTGCGGATTTTTGTCTCCGTAGCTGTAGCCCGTTTTCCAGGCATTCCGGGAATGGCCGTAGAAGGCATTAGGTGCACCCGTGGGTCCCCAGTCCTGGGTCCAGGAATCCCAGGCATATTTGGATCGATCCCCCATGCCGATGGTGCGGTTGGCGTATTGCTGAAGGGCGGGCATGGTGATGTTCCTCAGGACAGGGGTTGGTTGTCGGTGAGTGGGATCACCGTGAAATCGCGCAGGCTGGCCAGATCATTTCCGGCCAGATCTTCGATCACTGCACGGGTTTGGTCCCCCCGTGGATCGCTGTAGGACACCAGAGGCTCGGCGCCCTCGGGGATGCGAGCATTCAATTTGAGGTTGACCACGGTGTCCCCCTCGGTGACCGCTGCGCTGCGCACCCGCAGCCTCTGGCGACCCAGGCGAACGCTGAAAGCACTGGCATTCAAGGTGGTGCCCTTGATGGGTTCGTCAAAATAGAGGGTGATCTGATCAACGTCCCAATCGGCATCAATCAGCGTGGGCGCCGTGCTGTCCAGGGCGAAGTTGGTGATGTTCTGACCCTTGAAGCTGGTGAGGTCGTTGCCCGCTACGTCTTCGATCACGCCCCGGTCTTGATCACCGGCCTGGTCGTTGTAGCTGAGTTGCACCGGCACCCCTGGTGCCACCGCCGCCGCCAGGTTGAGGGTGATCACCCCATCGGCGGGGGTGGCTTCGATGGAGCGGATTCGTTGCAGGCGACCATTGGCCAACAGCTGGAAACGGCTGCTGGAGGGCAGGCTGGTACCAAGGCCCTTGTTGAAGGTGAGGGTCACCTGGTCGTTGTCAAGCTCCGCCCGCTCCAGCAGCAGGGGATTGGTGTCGGCCGTGTCGTTTTTTACGGCCCGCTTCAGCAGGCTGCCCATGTCGTTGCCCTGGCTGTCTTCGACAACACCGGTGCGCTGATCCCCCGACGGATCGGTGTACGACACCGTGACCAGTTGCTGATCGGTGACGGCGCGGGCCAGGCTCAGGGCCACCTGGCGGTCGCCTGGCAGCACCTGCACACGGCTGATGGCCACCACGCGCCCGTCCGCTTCCACGCGGAAGGCACCGGCCGAGGGCTGGGTGGAGCCCAGCTCCCGGTCGAAGTGCAGCAGCAGGGTCTGGCCGTCCACGCTGGCAGTGGTTGGAGCCAGTGGCGCCACATTGAACGACTGGTTCTCCACCGCCTGATCGCTGAAGCTGGCCAGGTCGTTCCCCGCCAGGTCTTGAATCACGCCGGCAGTCTGGTTACCGATGAGATCCTTGTAGGCCAGGGTCACCACCTGGCCGAAGCTCACCGGTGTGCCCAGGGTCAGTCTGACGCTGCCGCTGCTGGGTTCGCTGCTTAGGGTGCGGACAGGCAGGGGCCGACCATCCACCCGCACGGTGAACAGGGATGGGGGAGCAAGATCCTTGCTGAGTGCTTCATCCAGCACCAGCACCAGTTGGGTGCCAGCCACAGAGGCGCTCACGACAGCCGGAGGCTGGGTGTCGGTTTGGTCGTTGGTCACCTTCAGATCACTGAAGGAGGGGAGGTCCACCCCCCCCTTCTGTTCGATGGAGCCGCTGCTTTGCTCCCCCTGCAGGTCGGTGTAGCTGACACTCACGGCAGCCATGGGTGCCACCGGCGCTGCCAGAGTGAGGCTGATCAGTCCGTCCCCAGCCGACACCGCTGTGCTCAAGACGTCGGTGCTGCGCCCATCCACGCTCACCCGGAACCGACTGGGGCTGGGCAGGGTGGCGCTGAGTTCGATGTCGTACTGGAGGCTGATCACAGCGCCGCGCACGCTGGCTAGCCGTGGATTGCTGTTGGCCGGCTGGAGCACAGGCAGGCCGGCGCTGGTGCTGAGTCGCAGTGGTGCAGCCGTGAGGCTGTTGCGGAAGCCGGCACCATCCACGTAGGTGGCCACCACCCGCACCAGCTGGCCGGCATCCGCCGGGCCCACGCGGAAACGATCTCCGCCGCCGGCGGCTGTCCAGTTGAAGCCATCGCCGCTGCGTTGCCATTCCCAACTGACACTGCCTAGCCCATCGGGTTCGTTGATGCCTTGGGCGCTGGCCACCAGCTCACTGCCCGCGGTGCCGCTCCCGAGGATGCTGGGCTGCCCACTGGCCGGCCGGTCGGTGGGGTTTGCTGGCCGCACCGGGCCGACGGATGCGGTGAGCACAGCCTCCGGGAAGCTGGCGCCATCGATGTAGGTGGTGCTGGCACGGATCAGTTGATTGGCTTCGGCGCTGGTCAGTTGCAAATTGGGGCCATTGCCGGCCAGGGGTCGCCAGTTGACCCCGTCCAGGGACGCCGACCACTGGTAGGTGGTACCGCCAAAGACCCCCTGGGGATCCGTGCTCACCAGGGTCACAATCAGGGTGTCCCCCACGGCGGCTCGACCATCCGGGGGATTGGCGGCGTTCTTGATGATGTCCAGCCTGTAATTGGCCGCTCCGCTGTTGATCGGGGAGGAGGGCGGCAGCAGTGGTGGTGGAGGCGTGCCTGGTGACACTCCGGGGGAGGAGGGCGGCAGCAGAGGTGGTGGAGGCGTGCCTGGTGACACTCCGGGGGAGGGGATGCCGTTGACCGTCAGCCAATAACCTCTCGAGGAGTACTGCCCATTGAAGTCGCTGCCATCAACGGCTGAAAAGATGGATTGTTGATAAAAACGAAGGATGTAATCCTTGCCTGGTAAGAGATCGAAAGGCGGGTTGATGGTGACAACCATGCCATTAACATTGCCCTGAACCGTGTGTTCAGTTCCTGAATAAGTGCCGGAGCTGGCCTGGCCCTCGGTCAAGGTGATGCGTCCGGGCCCGAGGGTCACCGGCACACTGAAGGCCACCGCTAAGTCGTCGCTGCTGTTTGGGTTGTAGTTGACCAGTGACGCTTTGATGGTCATGGGGTCTTTAGAGCGGCCCGATGGTTTTTGGATCCAGGCCCGTGTTTGCTCCCTTCGCCGGGGGGCTACCACCGGGCGATCAGAGATTGCAAGGGTTTGGATCCAACCGAGGGGTCCGGTTCGATACAAAGTTGTGACACAATATCACAGAAGTCTGGGTCTAAACGCTCGCGCGTATCGCGGTTCAGATGGGGGTGAAGCTCAGTTCCCCCGCGTTCCCCACCACCAGGCTGCCGGCTTTGAGGGGGAGTCGTTCATTGGGCTGGAGTGCGCTGCCGATCTCTTCGAACTCCAGCAGGCCCATCGCTTCGCGGCCCCCCATGGCCCGCAACTGAAACCGTTCTGGCACGGCCGATGCGGTGATGGTGTATGTGCCCGCTCCGAGCAGGAGCCGGTCTGTCCCGAGGCCCCCTTCGAATTGGCCGCCCCCGAAGCCCCGGATCAGGTCATCACCGTCCCCCAGGATCCAGCGACCAGCACCGCGGAATCCGCCGTCCAGGGAATCCACTTCGTCGTTTCCGGCGCCTGTGTTGACCACGCCGTTGTTGTTGATGCCCTTGTAGCGGGCCTTGGTGTTGGTGCCGCGGCTAGCCCGGATCAGGTCATCACCATCACCCATGGAGATGGTGCCGGAATGATCCAGGTGCACCACATGGAGCTGGTCATTCCCGGCACCCGCCAGAAATAGGCCGCGGCTATTGCAGAACAAGCCGGTTGCCTTGAACTGGTCATCGCCATCGCCGAGGTTGATGCTGCCTGCGCTGATCAGCACCTCGGTGCTTTCGACACTGTCGCGGCCTGCGCCGGTGAACAGTGAGCCACTGGAATTGATGCCGTAGGCGCCTGAGGAGCGTTTGCTGAGCCCCAACCGCAGGGCCGTCAGGGTGTCGTCACCATCCCCGAGGTCCAGCTTGCCAGTGAGCCACAGGCTGTCATCGCCGTTGCCACGGAAAGAGGTGTTGAGCAGGTCGTTGCCGGCGCCGGTGCTGAGACTGCCCATCACCTGCAATCCTTTGCCGATCAACTGGTCATCTCCGTTGCCGGCGTTGATCCGATCGCTGCGCTGCACCTCCAGCAGGCTCTTGCGTTCAGAGAGCAGGTCGGCCTCTGTGGTCCAGCGGCCCCTCTGGAGCCCCATGTCATCAACCCAACCGGATTTGGTGAGGGTGATGAAGCTCATGGCGGAGACTGGTGAGGTGCGTGAATGGGGTTGGGGTTGAAGTGAAACGGTGGCAAGGGAGCTCCCCTGCCACCGCTGTGGCCTCAGATCGCGATCGAGGTGCAGGCGCCGGCATAGAGCTCCTCAAGGGCGCTCTTGGGGCGGCCGCCGCTGATCTCGCTGCTGCCCAGGCTGATCAGGCGCTTGCTGGGGCCTGAGGTGAGGTTGACAACATCAAAATCCCTCAGCGACCCCAGGTCGTTACCGGCCAGATCTTGAATCACCCCAGTGGCCTGGTCATTGCGGGGGTCGGTGTACGAGATGAGCACATCGGTTCCCGCTGCCACGGAGCCACTCAGGGTCAGTTCAGCCACGGTGTCGCCCTCCAGCACTTTCACCGAGCGGGCACGCAAGCGCTTGCCCCCGGCTTTGATCGAGAAGGCACTGGCGTTGACCCGGCCACCGCTGAGCTCCTCATCGAAGTAGAGGGTCAACAGGTTGCCCTCCGCCTCGGCATCCACAAGGGTGGGCGCCTCTTCATCGAGCACAAAGTTGTTGACTTTGAACCCCTTCACGCTCGCGAGATCCTTGCCGGAGTTGTCCTCGATCACGCCGCTCACCTGGTCGCCCAGCTGGTCGGTGTAGTCAAGTAGCACAGAAGCCCCGGCGGGGATGCTGCTGCGTAGGTTGAGGGTCACCGTGCCGTCGTTCGGGCTCGTCTGAATCGAGCTGATCGCTTGCAGCTTGTTGTTCGCCAGCACCTTGAAGCGGGCGCTGCTCGGCACGCTGCTCCCCAGCTCCTTGCTGAGGGTGACCACCAGCTTGTTGCCCCCCAGCACCTCAGCGCTGTCGAGGGTGAGCGGGTTGGCATCGACGGTGTCATTCTTCACCGGTTTCTTGGTGAAGCTGATCAGGTCGTTGCCCTGAACATCTTCCACCACACCAGTGCGTTGATCGCCGGCGGGGTCGATGTAGGACACCACAACCGACTGCTTGTTGGTGACCGCCGATCCCAGGGTGAGCACCGCCTGACGATCGCTGGGGAATACCGCAACGCGGTTCACGTTGATCACCTTGCCATCGGCTTCGACCCGGAAGGTTTTGGCGGAGGGCAGGGTGGCGGCAATGTCCCGGTCGAAGGTGATCTCCAGGGTGTCACCGTCGACGGTGGCATTGGCGAAGGCCAGCGGCGTGGTCTCGAAGGTGTTGTTCACCACGGTGGCATTGCTGAAGGTGGCCAGGTCATTGCCGGCCTTGTCCTGCAGCACCTTGGTGGCTTGGTCACCTGCGAGGTCCTTGTAGGAGAGTTGAACGTCATCACCGAAGGCCACCGCACTGCTGAGCACGAGACTCACCAGGCCGCTGTCGGGAGCGCTCTTGACCTCGCTCACGCTGATGGTGCGCCCGTTGCTGCGCACCGTGAAGGCGCTGGCGGGGGCCACTTCGGCGCCGAGGCTTTCATTCAGCGTCAGGGTGAGGGTCTTGCCGTCAACGCTGAGATCCACCACCTCAGGGGCCTTGCTGTCCTGGGAGCGGTTCTCGACCGGCAGGTCATTGAGGTTGGCCAGGTCGACGCCGTCCACGCTTTCGATCACCCCGAAGGTCTGATCGCCGAGCATGTCGGTGTAACTGACGGTGACCGATTCCCCAAACACCACGGGCTTGTCCAGGGTGAGCAACACCTGCCCATCGCTGCTGGAGACGGAGCTGGACACCACGCGCGCAGGGCCGTCACCCACCACCACCCGGAAGCGGGCTGTGCTGGGGTTGCTGTTGCGCACCTCTTGGTCGAACTGAAGGGTGATCAGGTCGTCCACCACAAAGGCCGACAACACAGCCAGGGGGTTGGCGGTAGGGGGCAGGGGCACCGGCGGCGGGTTCTTGTCCACCGTGTTGCCGAAGTTGACATCCTTGAAGGTCTGGTTCGCGGCCGTCACCACCAGGGTGTTTGGAGCCTGGGTCTGCAGGTAACCACTGGGCACCTTCTCCTTCACCGCATAGCTCTGCCCCACGCTCAACGCGGAGGTGGTGATGGTGTAGGAGCCGTCGCTGCCGCTGGTGGTGCTGGGCTCGCCGCTGTCGAAGCTGCCGTTGCCGTTCAGATCCACGTAGATCTCAACGCCAGCCAGGCCGGGTTCGGTGTACTGGGTGGCGCCGATCGAGCCGCCCAGCTTGCCGGAGAGCACATCACGCACCTCCTCAGGGGTGGTGAAGATGTAGGCGGTGCCGTCGCTGTCGATCGCGCTCAGGGGCGATTTGCGCGCACCAGTGCCCACGCCGAAGGCCTGCACGTTGTAGCCGGCTGCCTTGAGGGCGGCGAATTCTGAGGTGCCGTCCTGGCCCCAGTTGGGTTCGCCATCGGACAGAAAGATGACGTTGCCATCGGTGGATCCCCAGCCCCGCAGCACCGAGAGGGCCGTGCTCAGGCCTGCCGAGTAGTTGGTGCCGCCTTGGAGCTGCAGACCAGCCACCCTGTTGTAGAAGTCGTAGCCGCTGCTTGTGGAGGTGCTGGCGGTGCCGTTGAACTCGGTGCTGGCGCCATCGGAGAAGCTCACCAGAGCCAGGTTGGCGCTGCCGAATCCCTGGTTGAGCAGGCTGGAGTGGAAGCTTTGGGCCGCGGCGATCTCAGCGTCCAACACCGTGTTGGGCATGTAGTCGCTGTTGAGATCGCCAACAGGTGAGCTGCCCACAAAGGGAAAGTAGGTGCTGCCGGAGACATCCAGCACCAACACCACATCAGGGTCTTTGCCTTTGATCAGGCTTGTGGCACGGAAGCCATTGGCGTCCTGGTCGTCGTATTTGAAACCTGAAATTGTGAATGGCATGGGTGTGTGAAGTGCGAAAGCGGGGGCATCAACACCGTTGATGCCCCCGCGGGGTACTAGAGGACTGGGATCCGGGGGGTCAGATCAGCAGCTGCAGGCGATGAGTTCGGCCACGGAGGCGGCGGCCCCCAGGTCAGTACCGTTGAACAGGCGCTTGCTGGCGCCGTCGTTCATGTTGGCCACAGGGAAATCACGGATGCTTTCCAGGTCGTTTCCGGCCAGATCCTGCACCACGCCTTTGGCCTGGTCGTTTTTGGGATCCTTGTAGGAGATCACCACGTCGACTCCGGCGGGCACGGCACTTTGCAGCTGGAGCTCGGCCACGGTATCGCCGGCGGCGATGCTGGCGGAGCGCACCTTGAAGCGCTGGCGCCCGGCGGTCACGGTGAAGGCGCTGGCATTGGGGCGGGAGTTGTCCAGCTCCTTATCGAAGTAGAGGGTGACCGTGCGGCCGTCCACCTCGGCATCCACCAGCTCAGGCGGGGTGGCGTCTTCGATGAAGTTGGTCACCGAGAAGGATTTAACGGTGGCTAGGTCTTTGCCGGTGGCGTCTTCCACCACGCCGAAGCTCTGGTCGCCGGCTTGGTCGCTGTAATCAAGGGCCACCTTCACCCCGGACGGGATGCTGTTGCGCAGATTGAGGATCACCTGCCCGTCATCTGGGCTGGTCTCAATTGAGCTGATGGCCTGCAGCTTGCCATTGGCCAGCACCTTGAAACGGGCGGCGGAGGGCTCGGAGGTGCCCAGCTCCTTGCTGAAGGTCAGCACCAGTTGCTTGCCACCCACCACTTCAGCGGTGTCCAGGCTGATGGGGTTGAGGTCGACCGTGTCGTTCTTCACCGGTTTTTTGGTGAAGCTGATCAGGTCATTGCCCTGCACATCCTCCACAACGCCGCTGCGCTGGTCGCCCGCGGGATCGATGTAGGACACCACCACGGTTTCCTTGTTGGTCACCGGGGTGGCCAGGGTGAGCACCACCTGGCGGTCGTCCGGGAACACTTCGGCCCGGGTGGCGTTGATCACGCGACCATTGGCCTCAACGCGGAAGGTGCGCGCCGAGGGCACCACGTCGGCGATGTCCCGGTCGAAGGTGATCTCGAGGGTGTCGCCGTTCACCGTGGCGGCCGCGAAGGCCAGCGGGGTGGCGTCGACGGTGTCGTTGACCACCACTTCGTTGGCGAAGGTGGCCAGGTCGTTGCCGCTGGTGTCCTCCAGCACGCCCGAGGGCTGGTCGCCCGAGAGGTCCTTGTAGCCGATGGTGACGTCGTCGCCGAAGGCCACCGCCTTGGCGAGGGTCAGCACCGCCTGGCCTCCGATCACCTCAACGGCGGAGACGGCCACGGGCCGGGCATTCACCAGCACGCTGAAGGCCGAATTCCTAGGCAGGCCGCTGCCCAGGCTCTCGTTGAAGCTGAGGGTGAGCCGGTTGCCATCCACATTGGCGGCATCCAGTTGTGGCGCGACGGCGTCCGCGGAGTCATTGGTGATCGCCTGGGTGAAGCTGGCGATGTCGCTGCCATCCGCCAGCTGCAGCACCCCGGAGCTCTGATCTCCGATGAGGTCGGTGTAGGTCACCGACACGGAGGCGCCGGGGGCCGGCGCGGAGGCCAGGGTGAGGAAGGCCAGGCCTTCGCCGCTCGAGACGCTGGCGGCAATCACACTGGTCACAACCCCATTGACGGTGACCCGGAAGCGGGCTGTGCTGGGGGCAGAATTGGCGAGTTCAGCATCAAACTGCATGGTGATCAGGTCACCAAGCAGCGTGGTCAGGGAGGGGTGAGGCGTGGTGAGAGAAGAGTGAGACATAATTCTGAGAACCTTAGACTAAGCTCGGTCCAAAGGGCACTTTAATTCAGCCGGCGCGCACCGCCAAAATATCCATAGAAATTGCAGAACTCAGAGCTGTCCCTCGCTGGTCAGCCTGGTGAGCAGTTGTTGCACGGCCCAGGTGTTGCGTTCGGCAATGCAGTCGATCAGCTCCGGCGCCAGCCGCCGGTCGTCCCGCAGGAGGGGTTGCAGCCAGGGTTCTTCGAGCAACCCCACCCAGCGGTTGCTGACGATCTCCAACCCCAGCATCCCCGCTTCGGCCACCAGGCGGGAGAAGCTCTCCACCCAGCCGGGTAAAAACACCAACCTGCCGTAGCAGCCAAGGGTCTGCAGGAATTCCGGGTAGCCCATCGACGGCAGGGCATCCACGCTCCAGCCCCTCTGGCGGCACAGCTCGAGGGCCCCCTGCGTGTTCTTCACCGGGGTTTGCGACTGCATCACCGCCGTGCGCTCTGGCCAGCGCATGCCCTGCTGCCGCAACCGCCTGATCACCGCCAGCCAGTCTGGTCGCCAGAAATTGGTGCCCTGGCTCCAGGTGTTCTCCAGCCTCGTGCAGCGCCGCAGGATCTGTTCATGGAGGCTTGACTGACACACCACCCAACGGGCTGCCCCATAGAAGGACAGATGGCACAGCTCCTCGGCCGGTGGCCGCCAATCTGGGAAGAGACAGGGGTTGCGCCCACGCAGGTAATGGTGGTCGTGTTCGAGAATGAAGTAGGGCGTGCCCGATTGCTCCAGCCATCGGCGGTGACCCGGCTGCAGCTGCAGGGCGTTGGCCACCAGGATCGGGCCCTGCCGGTGCTGCTCCAGCCACTCGACGGTCACGGCCCTGGAGCGGCAGCGGTGCACATCCCCATGGGCCAGCAACCGCAGGATCAGGGCTTCATCACTGTGTTCTGCCCCCCCGGCGAAGTCTTCGAGGAAGTGATCGGCGATGAAGCCGATGGCCATCAGGGTCGGGCCTGGGACTCACGCAGCAGCATAGGGTCCTTGCTGGTCAGCACCATGTCGCTTCCCCAGTGGATGGCCCCAGGGGGAGGGGCTGTCCCGGCCGGGAGCCAACCCAGACGGGTGTCGAGCTGCAGCAGGGCTGCACGGGTGGGCGGGTCCAGGCTCTCCAGGGGGTCGTGGATCAGCAGGCTGTCGTCCCCGTGGGCCTGATCGAACCACATGGCCAGGGCGGCGGCGAGAGTGAGTCGTGAGCGCCCCAGGGTGAGCACCAGCTGCAGCGGCGCGGTTCCCGGGGGCAGCGCTGGGATGGAGGCTGGTTCGGTCCGCTCCGTCATCGGCAGGTGGGATGCGGCCTGCAGCTCCCGCCAGAGGGCACAGCTTTCCGGCAGCAGCACCTGCCAGAGCCGCAGCCCGTGGCCCGAGCTGGGGTGCAGCAACTCCGGCCGCACGGGGGTCTTGACGGCCCTGCCGTCTGGCTCGGGCAGCTGCCAGTGCATCGCCAGCAGCTCGGAGAGCCGGCCGGGCTCGCTGGCCAGGGCATCACAGTTGAGCAGCAGACAACTGTCGTGGTGGTCCTGCATGTAATCCAGGAGGCGGCGGTTGTAGGCCCCCCAGATGGCCGCGCAGACGTCCGGGTCGGCCTGCAGGCTGGCGTGGCCGAAACGGGCCAGCGACAGGCAGCACTCCCAGGGGCTGCGATAGCTGAACAGATAGTGCAGCTGGGGGATGCGTTCCGCCCAGAAATGCAGGTACAGCGTGGTGCGGGGATCCTTCCAGCCCCAGAGGCGCCCCTGCTGACGGCGCCGATCGATCAGTCCGTGGGCCCGTTGGCGCAACCGCAATGGCGGTTGCCCCTCCACCAGCCGATCCCCCAGCCAGCCCCCCTCCAGCCAGTGGGTGCCGGCCGCGGGCTCGGCGCTGGTCTCGGCCTGGGCGAGGCAGGCGCGATGCCAGTTCACAAAGTCCAGGTCTTCCACATAGCCCTGGCGGTTGTTGTCGTCCGCCGCCAGCAGCTGCTCCCCGAGGTGGGCCGTGGTGCCGGCTTGGATCAGTTGGGCCAGGAGGGAGGTGCCGGAGCGGTGCATGCCGGCGATCGCCAGGCAGGTGGGTGGACCGGCGGCCCGGGGGAGCAGGTGAACCTGATGGGTGCCTGGATTAAACAGCAGTCGGTAGGCGCGATCGAGCCCGGATCGTTGCAGGGCGTCCTGGGCCACCACAAAGGCTTCCCGGTGGGTGGCCTGGTGCTGCAGTGTGGAGGTGTTCTCACCGTGCAGTCGGTAGTAGTAGAGGGGATCCTGCACAAACAGCACCTCCCCTTGCTCAGCCAGCTTGAGGGCGAGGTCGTAGTCGCCGCTGTAGAGCAGGTCGGGCCGGTAGCCGCCGACGGCCTCATAGCTGGCGGTACGCACCACCCGCAGGTGGAAGGCCATGAACCGCACCAGCATCATCCTGTAGCTGTACGGCGTTTTCTGCCGTTGGCCCAGCTGCAGCACTGTGCCGTCGGCGGCAATGTCCAGGCAGTTGGTGTATGCAAAACTGGCGTCGGGCCTCGGCTCCAGCGCAGCGAGGCAAGTGCTCAGCGCCAGCGGGCTGAGGTAGTCGTCACCATCGAGCTGGGCCAAAAAGGGTGTCCGGCAGCCGTTGAACAGCTCCCGGTAGGAGCCGAAGGTGCCGCGGTGTTCACGGTCGTCCAGCAGCGTCACGTTGGGGTGGCTGGCCTGCAGGGTCTGCAAATAGCGCTCCAAATCCGCACTGCAGTTCTCCGGGCCATCGATGCGGATGGCCAGCTCCACAGGGCAGTCGATCTGCCCCAGGGCACTCTCCAGGCAGCGCTGCACGTAGGCCAGGGGCTGGCGGTAAATGGAAACCCCCACGCGCACCTGGGCCGGGGGGGGCATCGGCGTGGGGGTCACGGCGGGGCCGGGTGGTCAGTTGTACGGTCGGGGCGACGGACGCAATCGGCAAGCCGCCATGGCGGGGCCCCCTGCTGGCACTGCGCTCAGGCGGGAACTGTGGCTGTGGTGCGGTTTGCATCGTACGGCGACCACCTCGCTCCAGCTCAGTTGCGCCGCCCACCGCGCCGGGCTGCTCCAGCGGGGTGTGCGCTTCCCGCTCTACACCTTCGGCCCCTGGGCCGGCTGCAGCAACCATTCGATGCTGCTGGTGAACGCCTTCAGCCAGCGGCCGGAGGGGTATCACATGAACCCACGCTTTGGCCTGGATCCCCACGCTGCCCAGGTGCAGATGCGGCAGCAGTTGCGCGCCGTTGTAGACGCCACCCCTCCCCAGGACACCCTGCTGTTGGTGGCGGAGGACGTTTCGCTGATGACCTTGCCCGAGCTGGAGGCGCTGGCGGCCTGGTTTGACGGCGCCGGATTGGTCTGCCGGCCCTGGCTGGTGCAACGGGAGCCGTTGGCGTTGTGGGAGTCTCACTTGTCTCAGCGGGTTCTGAGCGGCCAGACCCTCGCGCAGGCCTGGGACTGGTTGGCGTCGCTGCCCAGCCCCAGCCAACGGCAGCGGCGGTTGGAGCGGGTGTTTGGTCGGCTGCAGGTGCTGGACTTCAGCCAGGCCTGCAGCCATCCGCAGGGGCCGGTGGGCCACTATCTGCAGGCCCTCGGTTTGGCGGGCGTTGAGGCGTGGCCCCTGGTGCAGGCGAACCGCAGCCCATCGGAGCTGGCCCTGCGGTTGCTCTCCGAGCTGAACGAGCAGCTGCCACCCCTGCTACCGCTGCAGGCCGGGTGTGCCCTGGAAGGGCCCTGGCGGCCCCATCCCCAGAGGCGCCCCGGCGATCAGGAGGGCCTGGTGCGGGCCCTGGCCGGGCCGGCGTTGCGCCTACGGGGCCGCGACAGCGCTGCCCTGCTGGCGGATCGCAGCTGGCTGGGGCGCGTGACCGCTGCGCAGTGGCAGGCCCTGCACCGCTGGTCGCAAGCGCCAACTAAAACAGCCCTGAAGCTCTGGCTTCAGGGCTGGTTGCGTTCGCGGCAGGGCGATGAGGAACGGACCTCAGGCGATGTTTTCGACTGAGAAACGACGCAGGCTTTCGAGGTCGTTGCCGGCCAGATCCTGGATCACCCCATCCAATTGATCACCCTTGGAGTCGGTGTAGCTCACCTCCACCTGGGCATTGGGGGCGGCGGCGGCGTTCAGCATCAACACCACCTCTGTGCTGTCTTTGTCCACGCTGACGCTGCTGCCGCTGATCTTGGCCCGTTTGCCGCCCACTTCCACGCGGAAGGCGGACGTGAGCACCTTGCCGGGGTTGATCACCTCATCGAAGAACAGCACCAGTTCCTTGCCGTCCACGGTGGCGTCGATGAGGTTGGGGGCCTCCTCATCGAGCACAAAGTTGGTGACGCTGAACTTCTTAATGCTGGCCAGGTCGTTGCCGGCCAGATCTTCGATCACACCGCGGTTCTGGTCGCCCGTTTGGTCGCTGTAGTCGAGCTGCACCGTCACCCCCAGGGGAATGGCCTTGGCCAGATTGAGGGTGACGACCCCGTCTGCGGGGGTGCTGGAGATGCTCTTGACGTTCAATTTCTTGCCGTCCGCAAGCAGCGTGAAGCGACTGGGGGTGGGAAGGGTGGTGGCCAGGGGTTTGCTGAAGGTGAGCGCGATGGCATTACCATCGGCCTGGGCGGATTCCAGGCTGAGGGGATTCAAGTCTGGGGTGATGTTCTTCACCGGCCGCTTGGTGATCGACACCAGGTCGTTGCCCTGGAGATCCTCCACGGCACCTTTGCTTTGGTCGCCGGCGGCGTCGATGTAGCTGAAGGTGACGCTGTCGTCGCTCTCCACGGCACTGGCCAGGGTGAGCACCACCTGCCTGTCGTCTGGGAAGGTGGCTGCGCGGGTCACTTTCAAGACCTTGCCGTTGGCTTCGATGCGGAAGCTGCTGGCCGAGGGCACCGTGGCCTTGATGTTCTTGTCGAAGCTCACCGTGACGGTGTCGCCGTCCACCTCTACCAGGTTGACGTCGAGCGGGGTGGGGTCAAAGGTGTTGTTCACCACCGCCAGCTTGCTGAAGGTGGCCAGGTCGTTGCCGGCCTCGTCTTGGATCACCTTGCTGGTCTGGTCGCCGGAGAGGTCCCGGTAGGCGAGTTCGACCGTTTGGTCGAATTGCACCGCTTTGGCCAGCTTCAGGGTCACCAGACCGGCATCCGCCTCAGCACTCACGCTGGCCACGGACGCCGGGCGGCCATTCACCGTCACGGTGAAGCTGCTGGCGGAGGGCAGTGACCCGCCGCCGAGGGCTTCGTCAAATTGCAGGGTGAGCAGGGCGCCATCCACGGCGGCGCTGCTCACCACCGGAGCGCTGGAATCCTCGGTTTGGGGAATCACCGTGAAATTCTTGAAGCTGGCGAGATCACTGCCATCAACGCCTTCAATCACGCCACTGGTCTGGTCGTTTTTGAGGTCGGTGTAGCTCACCGCCACGGAGGTGTCTTTGGGGGTGAGGGCGCGGGCCAGGGTGATCTTCACCAGGCCGTCCGCGGCGTTCACAGCGGTGCTCACTACGGGCACGGCTTTGCCGCCGGAGGTGACGGCGAATCGGCTGCTGGAGGGGTTGCTGGCCCCGAGCTCACTGTCAAATGAGAGGGTGATCAGATCGCCGTTGCTGGTGGCCTCCAGCAGCTCAGGCGGTCCGCTGGCCACGGTGAGTACGCCATAGCCGCTGCCGGTGTAGCCAGAGCCTGAGTAACCGCCGCCGGAGATGGGACCACCGGAGTAACCGCCGCCGGAGATGGGACCACCGGAGTAACCGCCGCCGGAGATGGGACCACCGGAGTAACCG
This sequence comes from Cyanobacteria bacterium M_surface_10_m1_298, assembly GCA_016882485.1. Taxonomy (GTDB): domain Bacteria; phylum Cyanobacteriota; class Cyanobacteriia; order PCC-6307; family Cyanobiaceae; genus Vulcanococcus. Next base: position 5,964 of record VGPT01000005.1, on the reverse strand, counting down.
CCGCCGGAGATGGGACCACCGGAGTAACCGCCGCCGGAGATGGGACCACCGGAGTAGCCGCCACCGGAGTAGCCAGAGCCTGAATAGCCGCCCCCTGAGATCGGACCGCTGCCGGGCCGGGAAGGAAGGATGGTGGGGGCGAGGCTCGGCTTGATGATGGTGGGGGCGGGGCTCGACCCCGATGGCCTGGCGCCGCTGGTGTGGGCGAAGCTCGGGAGTCCACCAAAACCCATAGGTCTGGACGCCGGTGTGGCGACTACTAACAGATCAGCTCATTTTAAACAGCTGTATGAATGCATTCACTGCCCTTCACCAAATCGACCGCCCATGGAATTTGGAATGCCTTTAAGTTGAGTCGTAGGAAATTAGGAGGCTGAATAGAGGTGCCGCGATCGTTCAAGCCCGGTGCCAGTGTCGACCTGGGCCAGGGTCTCATCCTGCGCATGCTCCGCAGCGGTGCTGGCCGGCCGTTGCAACCGGGCGATGTGGTGGGGGTGAAGTATGTGGGCTTTTTCCCGCCCTACTCCCTGGCCTCGGTGTTTGATCAGAACCTCGACAGCACCGCCCTGTTCCCGTTTGCTCTCGGCGCCGGTGAAGTGATTCCTGGTTGGGACCAGGGGCTCAAGGATGTGCGTCTGGGTTCCGTGGTGGAACTCACCGTGCCCGCGGAGCTGGCTTACGGAGCCGAGGGTGCCGGTGAGACCATCCCCCCCAACAGCACCCTGGGCTTTCAGGTGTTCCTGGTGGGGGTGCAACCCCCCGGGGCCAGCGAGCCGATCTTTGCCGACCCCCTACGGGACTTTGGGGTGGCAGTGCCCGATCTCCCTCTGGGCAAGGCCTTTTTGCGCAAGCTGGACCCCACCCGTGTGGCCCTGGGCAGCGATCGCGCCGACATCATCACCGGCCTGGAGCCGGAGCCGCAGGTGGTGCTCGGGTTGAGCGGCAACGACCGCATCACCGCCAGCCTCACCAGCCCCCAGCTGTTGGCGGGGGGTGCCGGCCGCGACACTGTGGAGATCGCGGCCCCCGCTGCCGCCTACCGCTGGCGCGCCATTCAAACCGAGGGTTCTGCCCCCCTCTTCCGCCTTGAGCCCAGGGCTGCGGGCCTTCCCACCAGTTGGCTGCTGTCCGTGGAGCGCTTGCAATTCAGTGATCTCAGCGTGGTCCTGGCCAATCCAGGGGGCTCGGCCCCTCAGCCGGCCATCACCTGATCGATCAGCTGCAGCTGACCCAGCAGGCAGCTGGGTAGGTCATAGCCCTGGTCCAGGATGCGCTGGCGGGCCCGCTGCCCCAGTGCCCGGCGGGCTGTGCAATCCCGCAGCAGCCGATCCGTCTGGTCCGCCAACTGTTGGCTGTCGTGGAACGGCACCAGGATGCCCTCGTCCCCGTCCCGGATCACCTCCTGCACCGGTGGGGTGCCACTGGCCACCAGGCAACAGCCCGTGCTCAGGCTTTCCATCAGGCTCCAGCTGAGGATGAACGGGATCGTCCAGTAGAGGTGCACCCAACTGGCCCGCAGCACCTGGCGGTACTGCTCGTACTGCAGCGGCGGTAGGTAGTGCACCCGGCTGGGGTCCATCGGATATTCATCCAGGGCCCATTGACGCCAGCTCTTGCCGTCCCCCCGGGCGGAGCCATAGGCCACCTCATCGGAGCCCACCAGCAGCACCTGGCAATGGGGGTTGCGCTGCAGCAGCAGGGATAGTCCGGCAGCCACCTGCGGCCAGCCCCGGTAGGGCTCAAAGCAGCGGGTGACGTACGTCACCAGGGGCACATCGGCGGGGATATGCAGGTCTCCCAGCTCCAGGCCCGAGGGGCCATCCGCAGCCGGCTGAAACAGCTCGGTGTCGATGCCGTCGAATCCCACGGTGAGACGCTGCCGCAGGGCCTCGGGAAACTGGCTGGCCTGCCACTGGGTGGGGCAGAGGGCCCCATCCGCCAGGGCCAGGTCCATCACGATCGGCGCGTTGTAGGTATGCACCCGCAGGCTGGTGTCCGGGCTGGTGGGCTCATCGCGGCCAAAGCCCACATCGGAGCCGCTGGAGCGGTAGAACCACTCGAAATAGCCAATGAACCGCGCTTGGGGCCACACCTCCTTGAGATACAGGGTGTTGCCGAAGCCGGAGTGGCCCACGATCAGATCGGGCTCAAACCCCTGCTGCCGCAGTTTGATGGCTTCCCTGAGGGCCCCCTGGCCGTGCAGCACCGCACTTTCCATGCGGCGCAGGTAAGGGTGGCAGAGCTGGGCCGTGGGCTCCCGCTCCAGTTGGTAGCCGTGGCGGATCAAGCCCGGGATGTCGGAGGCCGTCCACTCCTTGCCCCTGGCCAGGAAGTGCACCGTGTGCTGGCCTTCGCCGCACAGGCGGGCGGCCAGGTGCCTGAACTGGGCCGGGAAATTGCAGTGAACAAAGAGAACCTTCACGCCGGCACGGTGGTGGTGGCGTAGCGGCGGAACCCCTCCAGGAACCAGGCGGGCAGGTTGGCCTCCGGGTTGGCCAGTTTCACGGTGCCGGGCAGGTTGAAGAGCAGGGCCGCCGCAAACCGCTGGATGCCCCCCTCCTGCGCCAGGCTTTGGGACCGGCTGCCCAACCACTGTTGGATGGCATCACGCTGGGCCGCCTCGTGGGCGTCGAGGGGCTCCTTCTGCACACCGCTTTGGGCCATGGCCCAGTAGCGGTCTCCGAAATCGGCGGTGAAGTGCTCCCCGAGTTCGCGGCTGGACACCCCCAGCAGCAGCTCCACGGTCTGCAGGCGCACCTGGCGCAGCTCCTGCAGGATCTCCTGGTCCTCGGGATCGATGTAATAGAGGTTGGAGAGCCCCAGCATCCGGTTGAGGAAAATGCGATCCGTGAAGTTGGCGGCCCCGGTGGCGGCAGCGGCGTCGCTGGCGGCCCCAGCAGAGGGTTGGGTGGCTGGCTCGTAGCGTCGTTTGTAAAGGTCGAGCAGCCAGCCCGGCAGTTTGGCGGGAGCGTCCTCCACCTTCAGGGCCCCCGGGGGGTAGAGGGGCATCAGCGCTAGCAACAGCCCATGGCCCTGGGCGCTCTGGAAGCCGCACACCCGCAGCTCACCCGCCAGCTGATCCCGCAGCTGCAGGGCCGCCGCCCCCTGGAAGCTGTGGGTGCAGCATCGCTCCAGGAACAGGCGGTACACCCGTCCGAACGGGCTGCTGAGCAGCGGCTCCAAAAAATCCGCGGGCGCGGCGGCCAGGAAACGGGCCAGGGGGACGGCCCCCTGCTCAATGGCCTGCAGGTCGGGCTGGGCTTGGCCCGCCAGGGCCTCGAGCGCACTGAGGTTCCAGGACATGGCTATAGAGAACAGATGACTGTTGAGACAGATCAGTCTTTGAGAAGTCAATCACAGAGCCGTCCCTTGGCCCTGTCAGAGCACGCTGACGCGCTTGACCCCCACGCGGCTGACCTGTACATTTGACCCGTTTCAGTAGGTAAGAGTCCTTATTTTGACCTTCCTCTCAATGAGACTCATGTCTCTCACGAGATGGCAAGGGCAAGGTTGGATCCCTTGAGCTTGCTGAATTTGATCGGGCCGGGTCGAGAGACCTCGGCGTCTCCACCCCCAGTTCTCAACCGACCCTGTCGTTTCGACTTCATTCATGGCTTTAATCACGGGAACCCCTACCGCTGACTCCCTGGTCGGCGGCTCTCAATACACCTTTGCTAGCGGCGACACCGTCGAGGCCCTCGGAGGTAACGACACCATCGACGTCGGCTCTGTTTCGGCTGTCTCCCTGCTGGGCGACTCCGATGCCGATCTCTTTACAGACAGCATCAGCTCCCGCACGCTGGGCAGTCTCTCGACGCTGAAGGGTGGTGAAGGCGCCGACACATTCAGCTACGGCCGCGGTCTGACCCGCGCCAACGTTGCCGGCAATGCCGGATCTGACTCCTTCCTGATCACCGGCGCCGTTGACGGTGGCCGCATCGCCGGTGGCGGTGATGGCATCACCAACGACGACGCCGATTCGTTCAACATCAACGGCAGCGTGATCGGCGGCGCCATCCTCACGGGCGACGGCGGTAGCGACCGCATCACCGTCACTGGTTCCATCAGCAATGCCCAGATCAAGGGCGGCAAGGGCGAAGACACCGTCTCGATCGTGGGGAACGCCACCTCGGCCCTGTTCTCCGGCGACAACGACAGCGACCAGATCTCGATCACCGGCTCGGTCGTGAGCTCCACGATCACCGGTGGCACCGGCTCCGACACCATCTCGGTGGGCTCCAGTGTGATCGCCAGCAGCGTCGCCGGCGGCGGCGGCGGTGATCGTCTCAGCTTCGGCACCTCCAGCAACTCCACCATCTGGGGCGGTGCCAGTGGCAATACCGTCGATGACGGTGCTGACACCCTCAGTTTCGCCGGCGATGTGAGCGCCAGCCGCATCAACACCCAGGTGGCGGCCGACACGGTGAACATCACCGGCAACGTGGTGTCCGCATCCAGCGTCAAGCTCGGCACCGGCAACGACTCCCTGGTGGTGACCGGCTCCATGTCCGCCGGTTCGGTGGACGGTGAGCGTGATGCCGACTATCTCTCGATCGGTGGCAGCGTGATCGCGGCCTCCGTGATCGGTGGTGCCAACGACAGCCTCGATGGCGCCGACACGATTGTGCTGGGCACCATCTCCGCCTCCACCGTGCTTGGTGGCGGCGGCAACGACACCATCACCGTTTCCGGTGCCGTGCTCGGCACCGCCGGCCTGATCAACACCGGCGACGGTGACGACACGCTGGTGGTGGCCGGCAGCACCCTGGTGGGTGCCGTGGGCCTGGGCTCCGGCAACGACAGCATCAGCGCTGCGGCTGCCACCGCCTCCGCAGTTCGTGTTCTGGGTGCAGACGGCAACGACTCGATCACCCTCAGTCTGGTGAGCAACTCCACCATCAGCGGTGGCAACCAGAACGACTCGATCGTGATCACCAGTCACGTGGAGGGTTCCTCCGTGTGGGGCGCCAACATCTCCAACAGCGGCAGCACCGATGGCACCGATTCCATCAGCATCGGCGGCTCCCTGAGTGCCGCCTATGTGGATGGTGGCCTGGCCAACGACACCATCAGTGTGGGCTCCGTCACCTCCTCCTCTGTGGTGGGCGGCAGCGGCAACGACCTGGTGAGCGTCGGTGGTGTGCTCTCCGCCGGTGTGCTGCTGGGCGGCAACGGCGTTGACACCCTGATCCTGGGCGGTGCCCTGGTGGCTGGCTCCAGCGTGCTGGGTGAAAGCAGCGCCGACGACGTGGCCGGTGCCGATTCCATCACCCTGGGCAGCTCCATCAGCAACGGTTACGTGGCCGGCGGCGGTGCCAACGACACGATCATCGTGGCTGGCAATGCAACCTCCGCCACCCTGGTGGGCGGCAGCGGTGAGGATTCGATTTCCCTCAACGCCGTTGCTTCCCTGGTGGTGGTGGAGGGTGCCGATTCCAACGACACCATCCGTGTGAATGGTGCCGCCACCCAGGTGAGCCTTTACGGCTACAGCGCCGCCGATGCCAACTCCAGCCTGGATGGCGCCGATCTGGTGTCCATCGGCGGTGCCATGAACACCCTGGTGGTGGAGTCTGGGGCCGGTGACGACTCCATCTATCTTGGAGACAACGACGTCGTCTCCCGCGCCACCGTGCTGGGGGGCATCGGCAACGACCTCGTTTCCGTGGGCAATGGTGTGGTCACCTCCGCCGACTTTGCTGGCGGTGAAGGCAACGACACCATCGTCTTCGGTGGTGCTGTCAATTCCACTACCCTGGCTGGCTCCAGCGGCGATGACTCGATTCAGATTGCCGGCGAGGTGAGCCAGGTGAGCCTCAGCGGGGCCGCTGGCAACGACAGCATTGTTCTGGCTGCCAGAGCCATCTCCGCCAGCATCTCCGGCGGTGAGGGCAACGACTACATCTCTGCCACCACCCTCACCCTCACCAGCCAGGTGATCGCCGGTGATGGCAGCGACACCAT